>JABDLH010000282.1 GCA_013003145.1 Flavobacteriaceae bacterium
TCATAATCTTTTGTTTAGTTGGTTATCTGAATTGGGTTGTTATCTTTTGTAAAAAATATAATCAAGGGCCAGTGGTTCCAGTTCATTGTTCCTGAAATCAACAGCGATCTGGGCCCGGTGATTTGTAGAATGGTTAATGATATGGAAAAGGATATCCCTTATGGTATTGGTATAGGCTCTTCCCTCGGTACTGACGTAATCTATCCGCTGTTCAAGATTGTCGGTATTGGTGATAATCTCGAATGAAGTGCGCTGGTTTTCGTAATGCAACTCTCCCCAGTTGGCAACATCCTGTTCCTGCCAAACCTTGTAGGTCGCCGGTTTTTGCATGATCCTGGCGTTCCAGAGGTGGTGGGCATTGAGGATATGGCTGAAAAGAGTCTGACTTTTATCGGGTACGTTACCCAATTTCTGACACTCTTCTATCAGCCTTTTGTTGCAATAGAAATTATAGTCGAACAGTTGATTAAAAAAACCCTTCATACTGCATGTGCTTATTAATTAAGATCTTGTGCCGCCTTGAGCAGAAGATCCTTGGTCGCCATGATCCCGGCTTCTTCTCCCATTTTGTCACCTTCGTATTCCACGCCGATAAACCCGGTATAGCCAGCATCCTTGACGATTTGAAGCACCCTGCTGTAGTCTATTTCCGTTTCGTTCCCCGCTTCGTCAAAATCATGTGACTTAGCGCTGACAGCTTTAGCATAGGGCATCAATTCTTTTACGCCTTTATAAATATCGTATTGTTCTTCACAAGTCCAGGAACCGTCCTCTCCGTAATTTCTTTTGATACAGAAGTTGCCGAAATCGGGCAGCGTTCCGCAGTTCTCCATACCTACTTTCTCCATGACCTCTGCCAGTTTTTCAGCATTAGAAGACAGCCCCCCGTGGTTCTCGACCAGGACGTTGATGTTTTTATCTTTAGCATAGGTAGCCAGGCCGGTGAGTCCGTCTACGGAATTAGCAACCCATTCCTCCGGGTTTTCACTACCAGAGAGATTCACCCGGATGGCATGACAACCCATTGCAGCGGCAGCATCTACCCACTTATAGTGATTCTCTATCGCCTTTTTCCGAGCAGCAGCATCTGAAGTAGCCAGGTCTCCCTGCCCGTCTATCATGATCAGGACATTTTTCAGACCATGTTTTTCTGCAGCAGCATTAGATTTTTCTACGAATGCGGCCATGGCCTCCTCAGAATAATCTGCAGCTTTTAGTTCTTTATCATATAATTGGCTTACGTATTCCAGGCCACTGAAACCCCAGGCTTTTGCTTTCTCCGCAAACGAATAGGGATCTACCCCGTCTTCATTGATCATACGGTGCATGGACCATTGTGCCAGCGAAAGTTCAAAAAAAGGATCTACCGTTTCCGTGGTCAGTGCTTCCTCAGGTTTTTCGTCATTTTTCTTTTCTTCTTTACAGGAATTGAATGCGAGCAACGCTATTGAAAAAAATGTTAAGGATGCTCTTAGTACTAAATTGTTTTTGATCATGATGGTTTTTACTTAGACTTATAAATGTTTGGTTATGATTCCGGGGAAGGAAAATCCGGCCCCGTTCCCCTGAAAATTAGTGGTCCAGCCTTTTAAGTTCTGAATTACGGGGATTTCACTATTCACACAATACCCCTGAGAACACTGCGAACTTAGGGGAAATAATGAATTTTAAATGTAGAAATTTTATTTAATATTTAATACTTTTAGCAAATAAACAATCCCAAACATGAGTAAATTCTATTACAATGAAGAGCAGGAATCGTATGATGCGATTGTTGTAGGAACAGGTATCAGTGGAGGCTGGGCCGCGAAAGAATTGTGTGAAAACGGTTTAAAGACACTTGTCCTGGACCGGGGACGCATGGTAAAACACATAGAGGATTACCCCACAGCGAACATGGATGACTGGGATTTCCCGAACCGCGGAGAATTACCCAGGGAAGAAAAAGCCAAACAACAAAAACAGGCGAGGACCGGGTATACGGTTAAAGCTCCCCATAATTTCTGGTTTGTAAATGACCTGGAACACCCTTACAACGAGACCAAACGATTTGACTGGATGCGTGGATACCACGTCGGGGGTCGTTCAATCATGTGGGGACGTCACAGCTACCGTTGGAGTGACCTTGATTTTGAAGCCAATCGTCGGGATGGGATTGCCGTAGACTGGCCGGTAAGATATAAGGATATTGCTCCCTGGTATGATAAGGTAGAATCCTTTATCGGGGTAACCGGTGAAAAACTGGGATTATCACAATTACCCGATGGAGTTTTTGAGCCCATGATGGAACTGAATTGCGTGGAACAACAATTCCGCGAGCGCGTAGGGGAAAATTTTGACGGCCGTGTGGTTACCGCCGGGCGTGTTGCCCATATAAACAGTGATAAACAATTTGACGGGCGTTTACGATGCCAGTACAGGAACCGCTGTATCCGCGGATGTCCTTTTGGGTCATACTTCAGCAGTAACTCCTCTACCCTGCCTGCAGCAGAGCGTACGGGTAATATGACCCTGAGACCGGATTCTATCGTTCATGAAGTAATGTACGATCCGGATACCAAACGAGCTACAGGGGTTAAAGTGATCGACAGGATCACCAAAGAAGAATTCGAGTTCAAGGCCAAGGTTGTATTCCTATGTGCCTCTTCTATCGCTTCTACTTCTATATTGATGCAATCTAAATCTGACCGCTTCCCGAACGGGATGGGTAATGATTCTGACCAGTTAGGACGCAATATCATGGACCACCACCTCGGGGTAGGCGCCAGTGGAAAGATCGAAGGATTTGACGATAAATATTACAAAGGAAGAAAACCAAACGGGGTTTATATTCCACGATTCCGTAACCTGGGGGGCAGTTCTAACAGGAACGACTATATCCGCGGCTACGGCTACCAGGGAGGTGCCGGCAGAGGTGACTGGAAAGATGCGATTGCCGAACTCTCACACGGGAAGGAACTGAAAGATGCCATTCTTAAACCAGGAGGCTGGACCATGGGAATTGGTGGATTCGGGGAAGTATTACCCTACGAAGACAACCGAATGACCCTGGATTACGACAAATTGGACGGCTGGGGATTACCCACAGTGACCTTTGATGCCGAATTCAAGGAGAACGAATGGAATATGCGGAAGGACATGCAGGAACAAGCCATTGAAATGCTGGAAAAAGCAGGTGCTAAAGAGGTGCAAGGATTTGACAATCCAGGTGCCCTGGGTCTTGGAATCCACGAAATGGGAACTGCCCGAATGGGAAGGAATCCCAACACTTCGGTACTGAATGGTTATAACCAGGTACACGCCGTGCCTAACGTATTTGTCACCGACGGAGCATTCATGACATCGGCTTCCTGTGTAAACCCTTCACTCACCTATATGGCGTTTACCGCCAGGGCCGTAGACCACGCTGTAAAAGAACTTAAAAAAGGAAACATCTAATGGACAGAAGAAAAGCACTCAAAAATATGGGGTTATCGCTGGGTTATGCCGTGGCGACACCAACCCTGATAAGCCTGATGCAAAGTTGCCAGCAGGAGAAAGCCATGGTATGGACGCCCGATTTCTTTTCCCAGGAAGAAGGCGCCGCAGTGACCAAACTGGTTGATATCATCCTGCCGAAAACGGACACCCCTGCAGCTTCTGAAGTCCAGGTTCACTTATTTATCGATCGCCTTGCGAACGAGGTGATGGAAAAGGAAAAACAAGATCTGTTTAAAATGGGGATGAGCAGGTTTATGGAAGAAGCGGTAAGAGTTTCCGGAAAAGAGAAAGCGGAAGATCTGGAAGCAGAAGACCTGGAACCCATACTGGCAGAAGCCTTGAAAAACACTAAGGAAGAAGAAGTGCAGATGTTTGAAAGCATCACCAATTACCAGGAAGCCGTCTCCCAGGGGAAAGCTGTTACCCTGGATGACGGGATTGCCCGCTTCTCTTTTGCAAATAACCTTCGCGGATTAACGATATGGGGCTACAGTACTTCAGAATACATAGGAGAGGAAGTACTGGCATATCTCCCGGTTCCCGGGCAATACGTAGCCTGTGACGATGTGGAAACCCTTACCGGGGGAAAAGCATGGTCTATCGGGATATCTAATTATGAATAGACGAAATTTTATACAAAAAAGTGCCCTTTCCGGCGGAGCGATCTCCCTGGGAGGGGCATTTGCCTTTGGCGCTAATTCCCCTGTCAGGGCCACGCATGAATTCGGCCTGCGCTACGCCCCGCATTTGGGAATGTTTAAAGCACACGCAGGGGATGACCCCATTGAGCAGCTGAAATTCATGGCAGAGCAGGGATTCCGGGCATTCGAGGATAACGAAATGGGCAAGAGAACAGTGGATGAGCAGCAACGGATTGCCGATACTCTTAAAGAACTTGGGATGAGTATGGGTGTATTTGTCGCCCATACCATTTACTGGAAGGAGGCAAACCTTGCCTCGGGAGATCCGGGGAAGCAGGAAGAATTCCTGCAAGAGATCAAAGCGTCTGTCGCTGTAGCCAAAAGAGTTGGTGCCACCTGGATGACCGTAGTTCCGGGACATACGGATCCCAGGCTTTCCATGGGCTACCAGACCGCCAATGTGATTGACAGCCTTAAGAAGGCCAGTGCCATCCTGGAGCCCCACGGATTAGTAATGGTCCTGGAACCCTTAAACTTTTACAACCATCCCGGCCTTTTTCTCACCGGCTCTCCCCAGGCTTACGAGATTTGCAAAGCCGTTAACTCCCCTTCCTGTAAGATCCTCTTTGATATTTACCACCAACAGATACAGGAAGGCAACCTGATCCCCAATATGGAACGTTGCTGGGACGAGATCGCCTACATACAGATCGGGGATAACCCGGGCAGGAACGAGCCCACCACCGGGGAGATCAATTATAAGAACATCTTCCGCTGGCTGCACCGCCAAGGATACGATGGTATACTGGGGATGGAGCACGGGAATTCCAAACCGGGCAAAGAAGGGGAACTGGCCGTGATCCAGGCCTACAAGGAAGTAGACGTCACCGCCTGATCTGCTGTACACCTTGCCGTTCTTAAAAATTAATTGGCAGTTCTTTCACAGCAATTTAACGACCCTTTTAGAAAGAATATCATAGTTCTCCACGTCTAAGGGAGGGCTATGGAAACCTATATCCTATTTCTTGCCGTGTACGCGGTACTGCTGCTGCTGGGAAAATTAATGTACCAGGCTTTTAAAAAGTGAACCAACTGAGCGAAAAAGTGCTCATTGGGTTTAAATTTTAACGTTATCCCGACGTCCGGGTTGGGGTCCTATTGCGTATATACCTCAATATCAACTTAAACCCCGCAGCATGGACGTTTCGGTTCTCCTACTTTTTATTTACATCTTTTTATTAGTGGCTTCTTACCAGGCATTCAGAGGTTTTATTTCAAAATAAACCGGAAAGAACGACTGTTCTCCTGCCTTGTAATACACTTGAAATCCCCGAAAAAAATACCCCGGGCGATTTCGTTGTGCAGGCACATTGAAATGACCGGGGTATCCTGATCAAGAATAAACACTAAAGCTTAAGAACCGCACATCAGGCAATCGTCATCTGCCTGGCCTTCTTTGGCACGTGCAATCAGCATCTTCATTTCTTCAGGGCTCATCGGGCTCGTATCTGCCTCTTCAGAAACCACTGGAGTTGGTTTTACGTCCAGGGCAGCCGTAACTTCCTTAGGGGGTGCAGCTGCAACTGACATTTCAGGAACTGCAGTTTCTTCCGGAGCTTCTTTTTTCTTACTGTTGTCCAGGGTGAACTTAATGGCATCAACTGCCGCTTTGGTTCTTAGGTAATACATCCCTGTCTTTAATCCACTCTTCCAGGCATAGAAATGCATAGAGGTCAGCTTGGAGTAATTGGCGTTTTCCATAAAGAGGTTGAGCGACTGGCTTTGGTCGATAAAGTATCCCCTGTGTCGACTCATATCAATGATGTCTTTCATGCTCAGTTCCCATACCGTTTTGTACAGCTCCTTGATTTCCTCAGGGATGCCGTCTATATGCTGAACAGAACCGTTAGCACGCATCAGCTCCTGTTTTAAGTCCTCATTCCACAGGCCAAGCTCTACCAGGTCTTCTAACAGGTGTTTGTTCACCACGATGAATTCACCGGACAGTACTCGCCTGGTATATATGTTTGAGGTATAAGGCTCAAAACATTCGTTATTTCCAAGGATCTGCGAGGTAGAAGCGGTTGGCATCGGCGCCACTAAGAGGGAGTTACGAACCCCGTGCTTCTTAACGCTTTTGCGAAGTTTAGCCCAATCCCATCGACCGGACAGTTCTTCATCCTTAATCCCCCAGAGGTTATGCTGGAACTCTCCCTGTGAGATAGGTGATCCTTTATAGCTCTGGTAGACCCCTTCTTCCTGGGCCATTTCCATAGAGGCAGTAACGGCTGCAAAATACAGGGTTTCAAAGATCTCCTGGTTCAATGTCTTTGCCTCATCACTGGTAAAAGGCAGGCGCAGCATAATAAATGCATCAGCCAGTCCCTGCACTCCTAAACCGATAGGACGATGACGCATATTGGAATTTTCAGCTTCCTTGATCGGGTAGTAATTCCTATCGATAACCCTGTTCAGGTTCTTGGTCACACGTTTAGTTACCCTGAATAATTCTTTATGATCAAACTGCCCGTTCTTAATGAACATCGGCAGCGCAATGGATGCCAGGTTACATACAGCCACTTCGTCCGGGGAAGTGTACTCCATGATCTCTGTACAGAGGTTAGAAGAACGGATGGTTCCCAGGTTCTTTTGGTTACTCTTGCGGTTGGCAGCATCTTTATAAAGCATGTATGGGGTTCCCGTTTCTATCTGGGACTCCAGTATCTTTTCCCAAAGATCTCTTGCCTTGATCGTCTTACGCCCTTTTCCTTCCGCTTCATACTTCAGGTAGCGTTCTTCAAATTCTTCACTGTGGTGGTTATAGAGTCCCGGGCATTCGTTAGGACACATCAATGTCCACTCCTGGTTGGCCTCTACCCTTTTCATAAAAAGGTCCGGCACCCACATGGCGTAAAAAAGGTCCCTTGCCCTCATTTCTTCTTTCCCGTGGTTCTTCTTCAGATCCAGGAAATCAAAGATATCTGCATGCCATGGTTCTACGTAGATGGCAAAACTTCCTTTTCGCTTCCCTCCTCCTTGGTCTACATAACGCGCTGTATCGTTAAATACTTTTAGCATGGGCACTATCCCGTTAGAGGTTCCGTTAGTACCGGCAATATAAGAGCCCGTAGCCCGGATATTGTGGATAGAAAGTCCTATCCCCCCGGCAGACTGGGAAATCTTGGCCGTGCTTTTCAGGGTATCGTAGATCCCGTCAATACTGTCGTCTTTCATCGCCAACAGGAAGCAGGATGACATCTGTGGCTTAGGAGTACCTGCATTGAAAAGTGTCGGGGTTGCATGGGTGAAAAACTTCTTAGACATCAGTTCGTAGGTCTCCTTAGCGGCCTCTAAATCATCCAGGTGTATCCCGACAGCTACACGCATCAGCATATGCTGCGGACGTTCTGCGATCTTACCATTGATCTTAAGCAGGTAAGAACGCTCCAGGGTTTTAAACCCAAAGTAGTCGTACCCAAAATCCCGGTTATAAATTATAGTACTGTCCAGTTCGGCTGCATTATCAGAGATCACCTTATAAACCTCATCAGACACCAGTGGTGCTTTTTTACCTGTACGTGGATTGACATATTCATAAAGATCCTGCATGGTCTCCGAGAAGGACTTCTTAGTATTCATATGCAGGTTAGAAACGGAAATACGGGCCGCAAGTTTGGCATAATCCGGGTGTGTCGTGGTCATGGTTGCAGCGATCTCTGCTGCCAGGTTATCCAGTTCCGAGGTAGTTACCCCATCGTATAGTCCTTCAATGACGCGCATGGCGACTTTTACTGGGTCTACGAGTTCGTTTAAGCCATAACATAACTTACGAACACGGGCCGTGATCTTATCGAACATAATCGGCTCTTTTCTTCCGTCTCTTTTTACTACGAACATGTGTTTAGTTGATTTTAGGTGATACGTTGCTTGTGTCGTACTTCGGCAGGAAGCACAACCGGGATCTATATTGAGAGCATATCTCCCTTTTCGGGGGTGTATGCGGATGGATTGTTTACTATTTAGAAATCTGCGTCGAAGCTGATCTTTTGTGCATCGGAATCCTGGTCTTTGTTCAGTACGCCTGCCTTCTGGTATTCAGAAACCCGCTTCTCAAAGAAATTGGTTTTTCCCTGCAGGGAGATCATATCCATGAAATCGAATGGATTGGTCGAGTTATATACTTTCTCACACTCTAGTTCAACCAACAGACGGTCTGCTACGAATTCAAGGTATTGGGTCATGAGCTTGGCATTCATCCCGATGAGACTTACTGGAAGCGACTCGGTAATGAATTCACGCTCAATGTTCAACGCATCAACAATGATATCGGTAATACGAGATTTAGGCACTTTATTGACCAGGTGTTTATTGTGGAGGTGCACGGCGTAGTCACAATGCATCCCCTCATCCCTTGATATCAACTCGTTAGAGAAGGTTAAGCCGGGCATAAGACCTCTTTTCTTCAGCCAGAAAATAGAACAGAATGCTCCTGAGAAGAAAATCCCTTCTACGGCTGCAAAAGCGATCAGCCTTTCCGCAAAACTGGGAGATTCTATCCATTTCAGGGCCCAATCTGCCTTTTTCTTAATCGCGGGGAAGTTCTCTATAGCCGTGAAAAGAATATTCTTTTCCTTTTCGTCTTTTACGTAGGTGTCAATTAGCAGCGAATAGGTTTCCGAGTGGATATTCTCCATCATGATCTGGAAGCCATAGAAGAACTTAGCTTCCGGGTACTGCACTTCGTTTACAAAATTTTCCGCGAGGTTTTCATTGACGATCCCGTCAGACGCTGCGAAGAATGCCAGGATATGTTTGATGAAATACTTTTCATCATCCGACAGTTTATTGTTCCAATCCGCAAGATCCTGGTGCAGGTCTATCTCTTCGGCGGTCCAGAAACACGCTTCGCATTTCTTATACCATTCCCAGAGATCATGATGCTGAATAGGGAAGATCACAAAGCGACCTTCGTTTTCTGTTAAAATGGGTTCTACTGAAGATGATGACATAATCAATGCGTTTTAGTGTTAGTATGAAGTGCGAAAAGTAATTCGTGTTGGGTTAACAAAGATTTAAAAAAGGGTTCAATAAGAAAACCCAATTTCTCGGAAATGGTCTTAAAGTTTTTAACAGAATTTGTTGAAATCCACCCTCGGCAAGGAAGTTTACTAGGCCTGCGGGATGCACGGCAGTCTTAATAGAATTCTACAGAAAAAATCCGAAGCAGAATAAACCAAATAGTCGGTATTTTTATACTTTTTGGTTTATTTTATACGGGGTAGCAACAACATAGGGTCATCATCAATGAATAATGACAGATTGGTTGTTTGCAAATGAATATGGAATAGTTGTGGAAGGTGTAAAAAATCTATCAAACCGTACGATCCAAAAGGTTGCGTTGAAAATTTGTTATCACGACAAATGGATCTGCTGAACTAGGTAGTTCCCCCGAAACCTATATCCCGCAAATACCATGGCCAAAACTAGTTGGTCTGGTTATCCTGTTCGTGCAATTGCAACCATGGGTTCTGTTAAAACAGATGTGCCACCCTAGGATAAGCACTCCCTCAGGATCGTACTTTTGGTTTGATAGTTATTATATAAATATCGGCTTCCCTGGAGATGCCGGATCGCTCTTGGGTGAAATCTCACCGGTTGAGCGTTTATTGAAAATGGATATTCTTAATATTATTCTTCAGGGCCTGTTTTCTGCATTGGCGATCAGTTCCGTTTCATCGGCCGCTATCACTAATTTTGAATTCTGCTGATCCTCCAATTGCCTTTCGGTGATTACAGCTAAGATCAGGCTAATGATCAAAATACAGAATAGGATCGCACACTTCTTCATCAGTTCCTAGATTCGTTGGTCATTTTTTTGATACAATGCGTATCAAGGGGAATCTTTGGAAGATCAAATGTAACCGATACTTCCCTGTTTTAAGGGGCATTTGTATAATCTGCAGTAAATATTGTATGGATGGCGGCAATAAAAAGTGATAATATTCTCACGCAGAGCAACCTACCTATCTTTTACACTATGTACAGCACTCAAGGCCCGTCTTTGTTGCCGCTTGGAAAACTTACAGGTCTTTATTATTCGCTCAGTTGACCTTCACCATGATCAAGCATACAAGAAAAAGCGCCTTCAGCATATCTTTTGTAGGTACACTATTAACTCCTTCTTATATTTGATTATCTTTCCTCTAAACAATTAAGTCTCATGCTTGAAGCCGTACTTGTAGACGACGAGAAAAAGGCATTACAAAGCTTGTCCTGGGAGCTGACGAACTTCAGTGAGGAAATCCATGTTAAGGCTTCCTTTACCGATCCGTTTGAAGCGCTGGAGTACCTGGAAAAGCACAGTCCCGACTGTTTATTCCTCGATATTGAAATGCCAAAGATGGATGGGTTCCAATTCATTCAGAAAATGAAAAAACGCGACTTTCCCGTCGTCATTACCACGGCATATAATCAATACGCCATACAGGCCCTGAAGAACGAGGCCCTGGATTACCTGTTAAAACCGATAGATGGAGACGACCTGAAAGATACCATTCAGAAGATCAAAAAATTCCATACCCGTAACATCAGCACGGATAAGCTGGAGAAATTATTGCTCAACTTTAACAGCAACCCCGTCCATAAAAAGATCACGGTGAATACCGATGGGAAGCTCATCTTCCTGACCGCCGATGAAATCCTCTATGCAGAGTCTGACGGGAATTACAGTACACTTTTCCTGAAAGACGGGCAACGGATCGTACTCACGAAAAAACTCAAAGAAGTCAACCTGATATTGCCGGCCGATATCTTTTACCGCATCCATAATTCGTATATCATCAACCTTTCTAAGATCAAGGAATTCATTAAAACTGACGGATACGTGGTTTTGGTTTCGGGACACAAGATCCCTGTTTCCAGGCAGAAGAAGTCAGATTTCTTAGACATGTTATAAATCAAAGTGATGAAGTTCTCTTTATCCCGGAACATATTGGTTCTATTGCTGCTGCTTCCCGGAATTTCAGTTCACGCCCAGGAGGGTACGGGCGAGTTCTTAAAAAAGACAGACAGCATCCTACTGGCCAAGCCTACCACCTACCAGGAACTGGACCAGGTTTTTGCCCCTTACCAGAAAGACAGTGTTCTACTGAATTACCTCGTTAAAAGATCTGCCGCTGCAGAATATTTTGATGGTTTGGCCTATGCCTATAACCAATTGGGCGTGCGCTCAAGGGACCTGTCCCGTCATCAACAGGCCATACGCTACCACCAACAGGGCCTGGAGGCGGCTATAGAAGCCAATAATATAGAACTCCGGATTCAGAGCCTGAATATGCTGGGGTTAGATTACCTGCGGAGCAATGCGATAAAATCTGCTTTAGATTACAGTAAGGAAGCGCTCTACCTCGCCCGCTCTGTTAACAACCCGTCCACCGTTATTAAAAGTACCATGAATGCCTCCCTGAATATAATCGGGAACATTTACCGTACCCTGGAGCAATACGACCTGGCTATAGAATTATTCCGGGAAGCGGTTGAACTGGAAATGGAATTAGGCAATATCCCCCAGGCCGCTATCAACCATGCGAGGATAGGGGAATCGCTGGAGGCGATGGGGGAACTGGAGGAGGCCCTGGAACATTACAATAGGGCACTCGGCCTGAACGAGATGGTTAGTTCTGACCAGGTACAGGTGATGGGCAATTTTGGCATCGCACATGTATATGTACACCAGGACAAATTACAAGAAGCCCTCGGGCTATTTAACTC
>JABDLH010000303.1 GCA_013003145.1 Flavobacteriaceae bacterium
GCAGGGGAGCATGTGGATGACCTGATGACCTTGTGTGAAGCGGATATCACGACTAAAAACCCTAAGAAACAAAAGAAGTACAAGAATAATTTTAAACTGGTTCGCCAGAAGATCGAGGAAGTAGAAGAAAGAGATCATATCCGGAACTTTCAACCCCCCGTAAGTGGAGAAGAGATCATGAAAACCTTTAAGCTGAAACCATCCCGGGAGATCGGGCAGATTAAAGAAGCGATAAAGGAAGCTATTCTTGAAGGGGAGATCCCTAACGAGTACCAAGCCGCCAGGGACTTCATGTTGCGTAAAGGCAAGGCTATGGGTTTGACTGTCCAGGATGATTTATAACAATCCCTGCATGGCTTCCCGGCCTGGGAGGGAATACGAATACTTATAATAATGAACTACAGGAAAATTGCAAAGGTATCACTGCTGCTGGTATACCTGGTGATTATTGCAGGGGCCGTTGTCAGGATGACAGGCAGCGGCATGGGTTGCCCGGACTGGCCAAAATGTTTCGGTTATTACATTCCCCCTACCGAGATCGCTGACCTGGAATGGAAACCGAACCATGATTATGAAGCGGGGCAGGTGATCATCCGGGAGCAGTCACTGCAGGTGGCTGCACGGGATTTCCATTCCGGTGAAACCTATGATGAGGGGCAATGGAATGCCTATACCCGTCATGATTATGCAGAGTTCAATGTCTTCCATACCTGGACCGAATTCCTTAACCGCCTGATGGGTGCCCTGGCCGGACTAGCTACCCTGCTACTGGCCGTCGCTTCTTTTTCCTATTGGAAGCGCGATAAATTTGTAACACTTGCTTCCTGCTTCGTAGTCCTGGCAATGGGTTTCCAGGCGTGGCTTGGGGCAACCGTGGTTTATTCCGTGCTTGCCCCGGCCAAGATCACCGTACATATGTTGATGGCACTGGCAATTGTTGCCATACTGCTTCTATTGATTTATCGTACTTCTAAGGCTCAGAAAGATCATAAAAAGGATACACTACTGCGCAACCTGCTTATCCTTGCCTTAGGTCTGACCGTGGTCCAGGTGGTCCTGGGAACACAAGTACGACAATTAGTGGACCAGCGTATAGACCTGGTCGGTGAAGAAGCAAAAGCCTTGTGGTTGAACGATCCCGGTATTTCGTTTTATATTCATCGTTCATTCTCTATCCTCGTGGTGCTGTTGAACAGCTACCTGGCATACCGAATCTTTAAATTAAAGCTTGGTTTTGATAAAATTAAATGGGTCCTGGGGCTTATTGTGGTCGAGATCCTGACAGGAATTGCCATGGTTTACCTCGATTTCCCCTTTGCATCACAGCCCTTGCACCTGGTGCTGGCCTCCCTCTTATTCGGGCTGCAGTTTTATTTGGTATTGGAGGTGGTATATGCTGGCAGGAACCTTAAAACTTCGTAACTTTGCCCATTCCAAAATCAGGAGCTAATGATCTATAAAATAAGGATAATTCTGGATGCCCCGGAAGACATTTTCAGGGATATTGAAATTGAATCAGGGGATACTATGGAGGAGTTTCACAACGCCATAACCCAGGCATTCGGGTTCCTGGGCACAGAAATGGCTTCCTTTTACACCTGCGATGAAGAATGGAACCAGGATGAAGAAATTGCCTTATTTGATATGAGCGAAGGAGGCTCTGATGTCCGCCTGATGAACGAGACTACCCTGGATGATGTGATGACTGAAAACAATCCGAAACTCATCTATGTCTATGACTTCTTAAGCATGTGGACCTTCTTTGTTGAATTGGCTGACATCGTGGAAAAAGAAGACGGACGAACATACCCCAATGTACTCTTCAGTTTTGGAGAACTCCCGGATGCTCCACCGGAAAAGAATTTTGAATCTGAATCCGAAGTCGATTTCGATGATTCGTTTGAAGATTACGACGACATGGATTTTGACGAACAGTGGAATTAAGGAAATCCTACTACAGAATTCTTTCCTTTTTACGACAACCTTATTCATTACAACCTAAAAACCTACATTTCCCGCAATGATTAACCTATATTCCTCCCAGATCGAAAGCGTATCTCTACACCGCGTAGGGAACATCAGCAAAGCCGAAGGATTGTTCTTATCCGAAGACCCCTACCAATTGGATGACGAGACCAATGGCCTTTTGAAAGAATACTTCTTTAAACCCTTCCGGGATAAAGAAGAGAACTACTACCACTTTGCCCATGAAGCTGACCTGGAATTCAATCCTGTTTTTATGCAGGCATCAGCGATATTTGATAATCCGTCAACGGCACACCAGGGCTCTATGGAAATCGCCAAACACCTGTTTCAGCAATCCAACCACCCGCATATCAAGAGCGGTGAAGTCTACGTGGCCTATATAGAGAACGCGATGATCGATAACCAGAAGACCCAGGCTATCGGGATATTTAAGAGCGAGTTAAAGCACGATTTCCTGCAGTTCGAGGAGAAGGCCGCCAACCTGGATCTTAAAGTATTACAGGGAGTAAACCTGAACAAACTGGACAAAGGCTGCCTGATTTTCAACACCAGTAAAGAAGAAGGTTTTAAAGTACTTTCCGTGGATAGCAACCGCTATGACACCAAATACTGGCTTGAGAATTTCCTGGGGGTTACAGCTCTTGCCGATGAGAATTTCTACACCAAGAACTACCTGAAATTCTGCCAGAACTTTGCCAAGGACGTGGTACTGCCCGCAGAAGACAAACAGCAGGAGGTGCTGTTCATGAACCGTGCGGTGAACCACTTTGCCAAGAACGATAATTTTGAGGAGACCAATTTCCTGAACGAGGTAATGGAGAATCCTGAACTGATCCCGGAATTTAAGCATTACAAGGTAGAAAAAGGTCCTAAATACAGCGTTGAAGACGTTTCTACCTTTGATATTGCCAATAAGGCGGTGTCCGATGCGAGGAAGAAAATGAAGAACGTTATAGAACTGGATACCAATATCCAGATCAGGCTGGATTTCATCAACCCGGAATCTGCGGAGAAATTCGTAGAAAAAGGATGGGATGAGGAAAGGCAGATGTATTATTACCTGGTATACTTCAACAAAGAACAGAAAAGCTAGTTTCGACCATTCCGGGGCTAAGGAAGTTTAATACGCCTTTCCAGGATCTGCTTCATGCTCACATCCTGGTAGTTCCGCTTAACAAAATCGAGGGTCAGGTGTAAAATCTGGCCCATTGTTTTTGCCCTTTTGAACTTCACATCCAGCGTCATCTCATAGATCTCCTGCCTCAGGCGATCCACATTATCAGGCAGTGATATATCATCCCCCTTACAGATGTTGACCAGCTTTTTAATGCGCTTCCCGGAACTGATGATCCGCTTGGCTACGATAGACCGCTCTTCCACCTTGTACTGATCTACTGAATCTACCAGCAGCTTCCTCCGGACCAGTTCTACCATCACGTTGTTCTCCTTAAAGAATTGCGGGCGGTAAACCTTAAGTTTACCCTCAAAACACTGCTGGTCAAAATCGATCGCCCGGATACGGTAGACCACGTGGTCAAAGTCGTGTACGGGAACGATCACGTAATTATAGGACCGCATATCTCCCAGGAGGCGGATCATACAACGCTCGTTGAACTTCACGAATTCCTTGGCCAGCTGGGACTTCTCCGACTCGGAACAGGAAGGCAGTATATCCTTGATAAAAACATCTCCCGGGATCCCTGATATATGCTCCTCGATCAGGGTATCCTTGTACACCAGGAAATTCAGGTTGTAGGGAGAAAGCATATGCTCCAATTCCAGTCCGTAGATACGGGAGGCATCGGTCTTCTTTACATAAAAATACGTGAAATTGTCATTGAGGATATTCCTGACACGAATGCGGAAAGGTTTGGAATTCCCGAAGGTGCAGTAATCAACCGCATCGATATTTAAGTACTGGAATATTCGGTCACTACCATCGGAATGCAATTGTGAATATACCTTTTTTAGACTGAGGTCAATCTCCTGTCTTTCGGAATCCGAGTAATATACCCTTACCCAGAGGGTGTCCTCCCCGTCATTATCATAAACCACCACTGATCCCGCAAACCGGAGCAGGTCTTCGTAGAAAATGGGGATCTCTATTTTGCGATTGTAATTGTCAAGATAGGCATCCAGTTTTTCATTTACCGGGTAGGCCGGCTTCTTCTTAGACATCATTCTTTCCTCTGACATACCCTGGTGGACTTAAGCATTTAAGTAAATGTAACAAAATATCGTTTTCTTCGTCTTGTATAACAGATACAATCAAAAAAATCATCATTGGAAACCATCCTGAGCGTAAACCACCTGACCAAGAAATTCGGATACCTGACTGCCGTGGAGGACTTGTCCTTCGAGATCGAAAAAGGAAATGTCTATGGGATTCTTGGCCCCAACGGTAGCGGTAAATCAACCACCCTGGGCATAGTATTGAATGTAGTTAATAAAAGCCAGGGTTCTTTCTCCTGGTTTAACGGGCAACTTTCTACCCATGACGCCCTTAAAAAAGTTGGCGCCATTATAGAACGGCCCAATTTCTACCCATATATGACCGCCCTTCAGAACTTACGCCTGGTCTGCAAGATCAAGGAGGTTTCCTATGATAAAATACAAGAAAAACTGGAACTGGTTAATCTCTGGGACCGGAGGAAGAGCACCTTTAAAACCTATTCCCTGGGGATGAAACAACGACTTGCGATCGCATCGGCCCTCCTCAACGACCCCGAGATACTGATACTGGATGAACCCACCAACGGTTTGGACCCACAGGGTATTCACCAGATCAGGGAGATCATTAAAAAGGTCGCCTCCATGGGAACCACCATACTCTTAGCTTCTCACCTGCTGGACGAAGTGGAAAAAGTTTGTACCCACGTGGTCATTCTCCGGAAAGGAAAAAAAATATACTCCGGGAAAGTAGACGGTATGCTGACCAGTTACGGTTATTTTGAATTAAAGAGTGCCGCCCAGGAGAAACTGTTGTCTTTCCTGGAGTCTCACCAAAGCTTTGGTAACATCAAGGAGGATCGCGGACTGCTTACCGTTTACCTGGAAAAAGAAATGGATGCCGGCGAATTAAATACCCTGCTCCATCAACAAGGTATTACCCTGTCTCACCTCGTAAAACGAAAAGAGAGCCTGGAAGAACAATTCCTCACCATTACCAAAAACTGAACCCAACCGAATGAAACGACTACTGCAAATAGAATTTATCAAGCTCTGGAACAGCCGTTCCAGCCGTATCCTGATTCTCGCCTATTTTATACTGCTCACCTCTATTGCCCTGGTGGCGGCGATTAAATTTGATATCGGCCCCATACAGTTCCACCTGGCCGAACAGGGGATCTTTAATTTCCCCTATATCTGGCACTTCAATAGCTTTATCATTGCTTTCTTTAAGCTTTTCCTGGCGATCGTCATAGTGTCCATGATGGCTAATGAATACAGTAACAAGACCATAAAACAGAACCTGATAGACGGGCTCTCCAAAAAGGAATTCGTCCTTTCCAAGTTCCTTACCGTACTGACATTCGCTTTGGTATCCACCCTCTTTGTATTCGTGGTTTCCCTGATCCTGGGGCTGATCTATTCGGATTATAACGAGATTTCTATCATATTTTCTGACCTTGAGTTCTTGCTGGCTTATTTTGTAAAACTAGTGGGGTTCTTCTCCTTCTGCCTGTTCCTGGGAATGTTGGTGAAACGTTCTGCCTTTGCCTTAGGTTTCCTCATCCTCTGGCAGGTTATCGAGATGCTCAGTTGGGGATTCATTCGCTGGAAGTTCTTTGATGGTCCCACCACCGAAACTATTATGGGATTTTTCCCGCTGAATGCCATGTTCAACCTGATCGAAGAACCCTTCTCGCGGCTCAACGCCGTTCAATCTGTCGCCAAACAAGTGGGTGAGACCTTAGTCCTGGATTACCAGGTAAAGGGATACGAGATCCTGATCGTGTTGGCCTGGACCTTTATTTTCATATACGGATCCTATGCACTACTGCGTAAACGTGATCTCTGATCCCTCGCTACTGCACGGTAATTACGGGCTTTGATCGCTTTAAAAAAGGTATGTTCACGGCTTTTCACTACCTTTTAAGTCGCAACATTCCCGTGATGCTAAAAAAATTGCTATTCTATACCGCTCTTCTGCTGGGATGTATCATGAACGGGCAGGAATGTCCTTCCCCGGTGTTGATCAATCCCCTTGCGGGCGCTGTAGATGTTCCTGTAAATACGACCATCCGTTGGAACCCGGTAACCGGGGTGCCCGGCTATATCATCTCTATTGGCACTAGTCCAATGGGAACCGAGATCCTGGACAATCAGTCCGTAGGTAGTGCAACCGCCTACACACCCCCCATGGGTCTGCCGGAAGTCACCCAGATATACGTAACTATTACCTTATTCTTCTTCGAGGAGGGGGTGGCCGATATCAGCTGTGCCAGCGAAACTTTCCGCACCGAAGATGTAAGTGTGCCTCCTCCCTGTATCTCTCTTTCTTTCCCCGCTGATGGCGCACAGGACGTAAATGTCGGAACAAACCTGCGCTGGCCTTATTCGCCTTCTGCGACCGGCTACAGCCTGCAGTTGGGAACTAGTCCCGGGGCCAACGATGTCATCGACCTGGACCTGGGGAATGTCCTTTCTTTTAATCCCCCAGCGGACCTCCCCGAAAACACCACGCTCTATGCCCGGGTCATTGCCCGCAATGAGAACGGGCAGGCATCCGGCTGTGTGGAAAGCAGTTTTACTACCGGGGCCATTGCACAACTACCTGGCTGCTCCTCCCTGATCAGTCCGCAGGATGAAGAGACCGGGATTTCACTGACGCCAACCCTGGAATGGGAAGCTGTAGCAGGAGCAGAGGGGTATCGTGTTACTATCGGTAATTCACCCTTTACTGCGGAGATCCTGGACGGGGTACGTTTTTTTACGAACTCATCAGCGATCATTAACCTGGAAGCCAACCGTACTTTCTTTATCACTATTATCCCGTTTAACGAGGCCGGGGAAGCCATTGGTTGCCAACAGCAGAGCTTCTCTACCATCCTCGGTTGTGGACCTTACTTTGATCCTGCGTCGGGAGAACTCGTCATCCTGAACCCTGAGATCAGTCTTCCGGATACCGTTTCTTTTTGCGAGAATGAAACGCCCCTTATATTGGAAGCACCGGACGATGCTGATGGGTATCGCTGGTACCGTGTACGAGCCAATGGGCAGGAACAACTAATTTCAGAATCAGAGCTGGTCTCCCTATCCGAAACCGGCACCTATCGTTACGAAGCCTTCAACCTGAGCGATGACCCGGTAGAACCGGCAAGCTGCCCGACATCAAAAGAATTTGAAGTAGTATCATCTGAATTGCCGAGCATCCGATCGCTGGTACTGGGAGAGGATGGGCAGAATATCAGTATCCGCGTGGAAGTCAGCGGTATCGGGGATTATGAATATGCCCTGGATTCCGGGGAAGGCCCCTTTCAGGATAACCCAATTTTCACCGGGGTAGTTCCCGGTCCACATACCATTTACGTCAGGGATAAAAACGGATGTGGTACGGTTTCAGCCCAGGTTAATGAACCGGACCTAGCTGAGGGATTCCCTAAATTCTTTAGTCCCAACCAGGACGGGATCAACGATTACTGGCAATTCAGCCCGGTTCCCGGCCTGGATGCCGCCCCTATGGAATCGATAAGAATTTATGACCGCTACGGTAAATTCCTGGTCCAGGTCTTAGTGGGCTCTCCAGGTTGGGATGGCACCTATAACGGCAGACCACTTCCCGGGGGTACATACTGGTACAAAGCTGTGGATACAGAAATGAAAACGGTTAGCGGTTATTTCACATTAAAACGATAGTAGTTAAAATCTTCGTAAGGAAGAACAGCCTGAATGCCCTCCTTTTGTAATTTTGTCCTATGAAATTCAACGTAGTATCCGAATTTAAGCCCACCGGGGATCAACCAAACGCCATAACTGAACTCACTTCCGGTATAGAATCGGGAGAAAAGTATCAGACCTTGTTAGGTGTAACAGGGTCGGGAAAAACATTTACGGTGGCAAACGTCATACAGGAGGTACAGCGCCCTACCCTGGTACTTGCCCACAACAAGACACTGGCTGCCCAGTTATACTCGGAATTCAAGCAATTCTTTCCCGAGAATGCCGTAGAATACTTTGTTTCCTACTACGATTATTACCAGCCGGAAGCTTATATCCCAACCTCCGGTCTTTATATTGAAAAAGATCTTTCCATCAATGAAGATATCGAAAAACTCAGGCTTAGCGCTACCTCCTCCCTGCTCTCAGGACGTCGGGACGTATTGGTAGTGGCCTCCGTTTCCTGTTTGTACGGTATTGGTAACCCCGTGGAATTCCAGAAGAACGTGATCTCCATAAAACGGGACCAGGTCCTTTCCCGTACTAAATTTATGCACCAGCTGGTACAGAGTCTTTACTCCAGGACTACAGCCGAATTCAAGAACGGGAATTTCAGGGTTAAGGGTGATGTGGTGGATGTTTTCCCAAGCTACGCTGACCACGCCTTCAGGATCCATTTCTTCGGGGACGAGATCGAAGAGATCGAAGCATTTGATCCATTTAAAAATACAAAGCTCGACTCCTACATCTCTTTAAATATTTACCCTGCAAACATGTTCGTGACCTCCCCGGATGTACTTCAGAATGCCATCCACGAGATACAGGATGATCTTGTAGCACAGGTTAATTATTTCCAGGAGGTAGGAAAGCCTATCGAGGCAAAGCGATTGGATGAACGCACCAACTTTGACCTGGAAATGATCCGGGAATTAGGGTATTGTTCCGGAATTGAGAACTATTCGCGATACCTGGACGGCCGTGAACCGGGAACCCGCCCTTTCTGCTTGTTGGATTACTTCCCGGATGACTACCTGATGGTAGTAGATGAAAGCCATGTTACCATCCCGCAGGTACACGCCATGTACGGTGGTGACCGGTCTCGGAAGGAAAACCTGGTGGAATACGGTTTCAGGTTACCGGCAGCCATGGATAACCGCCCCCTCAAGTTTGAAGAATTCGAGGCCCTGCAGAACCAGGTGATCTATGTGAGTGCAACCCCTGCCGATTACGAAATGCAGAAAAGCCAGGGTGTTTACGTGGAACAGGTAATCAGGCCCACCGGTTTATTAGACCCGGTAATCGAGGTTCGCCCCAGCAAGAACCAGATAGATGACCTGGTGGAAGAGATACAGCAACGAGTGGACAAGGATGAACGAACCCTGGTGACTACCCTGACCAAACGGATGGCTGAAGAGCTGGCTAAATACCTGACCAGGATCAACGTCCGTTGCCGTTATATACACAGTGATGTGGACACCCTGGAACGGGTGGAAATCATGCAGGACCTGAGGAAGGGAATTTTTGATGTCCTGATCGGGGTTAACCTGCTCCGGGAAGGATTAGACTTGCCGGAAGTATCCCTGGTCGCTATTGTTGATGCTGATAAGGAGGGATTCTTACGGAGTAACCGCTCCCTGACCCAGACCGTTGGAAGGGCTGCAAGGCACCTGAATGGGAAAGCGATCATGTATGCGGACAAGATTACGGACAGTATGCAGAAGACCATTGATGAGACCAATTATCGCAGGGATAAGCAGATGGCTTACAATAAAGAGCACAATGTTATTCCTATGGCCCTGAACAAAAGCCTGGATAACGTCTTATCCAAAAACTCGGTCTCCACCTTTCATTTTGAAAAGGAGGAGATGCGCGCCGCTGAACCGGATATGGAATACCTGACCAAGGAACAGCGGGAAAAACTGATTCGCAACAAACGAAAAATGATGGAGAAGGCCGCTAAGGAGCTGGACTTTATGGAAGCCGCCAAACTAAGGGACGAGATAAAAATGCTCCAGGAACAGGAATAAAACATTTCTGAATTAGATTATAACACCGCTGTTAAAATACTGATTACAAGATATCTATATCAATTAATTTAGCTACATTTAATATTACCTCCGGAAATTTCCCCCGTGTTCATCACTTAAAACAAACACGCCATGAGAAATTTTCACCTGTTCCTAGCTTTCAGTTTCAGCCTTTTTATTACCGCCCAAGAGGTGGTAGTACCCGCCGTCCTTCCTGAGGACAACGTAACGGAGACCTACCATGGAATTACGATACAAGATCCGTATCGTTATGTTGAGAACCTGGAGGATCCACAGGTATTATCCTGGATGCGCGACCATTCCAATTATGCCAGGGCAACCCTGGAAGCCATCCCGGGCAGGAAATCAGTGCTCGATAAATTCTATGAACTCGATAAACGCGTGAGCTCCAGGGTCGGTAATACAAAGATTACGGAGAACGGAAGGTACTTCTATATAAAATTCAGACCTGAGGATGACAATGGTAAATTGTACTACCGGGAAGGGTACAAAGGTGAGGAAAAAATGTTGTTTGACCCGGAGTCCTACCGCCCGGAAAGCGAAAGCAATTTTGTGATCTCTAATTTTTTCCCGGATTCTCACGGGGATCAGGTAGTACTTGCCGTATCACCGGATGGTTCTGAAAATGCGGAGCTATTAATCCTAAAACGCAATGGGACCAGACTCCCGGAACTTATAGACCGTGCAAGTACTTGGGGGATTTCATGGCAACCGGGGAATGATTCATTCACTTACACACGTTATAACTCTTCTGACATCTCGGATGTAAATCGGCAAATAAATATGCGGAGCTACCTGCATACCGTAGGCTCTTCCGTTGAAAATGACCTGGAATATTTTTCCACCTATACCCATCCTTCTCTACAAATTAAACCAGAAGAAATTCCGCTTATTTGGTATGACAATGTGAACAAGTACATATACGCACTTCCTGTTACAGTAGAAGACAACCTGCTTCTTTACATTGGGAAGCAGGCAGGAAAAGAAGCACCGAAAAACCTGCAGAAGGTTTTCGACAGGGAAGATAAGGTGACCAATTTTACCAGCGATAAAAATTTCATTTATATGAAGGTCTATGACGGGGCACCCCATTATAAGATCCTACGCTCCCCTATAAATACTCCGAATATTAAAAATGCCGTTGAAGTGATCCCTGAATCTGCGGACGAGATCATACAGGATATGAGACTTACAAGCGATGGCCTGTATTATACCACCTTAAAAAATGGTGTTGAAGCTAATGCATATTTCAGGGGTAATAATGCTGAGGAAGCTCGTAAACTCATGCTCCCCTTTGCAGCAGGCAGTATCTCGCTTGATAATGTCGATGCCGGGCACCCGGAAGTTTGGATGACGCTGGAAGGGTGGACCAGACCGGAGAAGCGATACCGCTATGATGGAAAAACAGACCAGTTTGTTTTGGAACCCTTGTCCAGCCAGGCGGAGTATCCCGAATTAGCAGAAGTTGAAGTAACGGAAACAACAGTCCCATCTCACGACGGTGTTATGGTGCCGGTTTCTATTATACACAAAAAAGGCCTTATCAAGAACGGTAAAAATCCGGCCCTGATCTACGGATATGGTTCTTATGGAGCTACTTTTAGCCCGGGGTTCAGCCCGGTCATTCTCAACTATGTCATCCACGATGGTATCCTGGTCATAGCCCACGTTCGCGGGGGAGGTGAACTGGGTGATAAATGGTATAAAGCAGGTCAGAAAAAAAACAAACCCAACACCTGGAAAGATGGGATCGCGACAGCTGAATACCTGGTGAAAGAAGGGTACAGTTCTAAAGATCGCCTCGGTATCTGGGGTGGCAGTGCCGGAGGAATATTTGTAGGACGCGCCATGACCGAGAGACCGGACTTGTTCGCCTATGCTATTCCAGAAGTTGGTGCTATGAATACGGTCCGCATGGAAGCTTCGCCGAATGGCCCTGTAAATGCACCTGAATTCGGAACGGTCAAAGATCCGGAGGAATTTAAATCGTTGTTAGAAATGGATAGCTATTTACACCTGCAAGATGGGGTGGAATACCCTGCAACACTAGTGACTGCAGGATTTAACGATCCCAGAGTTATAGCCTGGGAACCCGCTAAGTTCGCAGCAAGGCTGCAAAAATCACAGAAGGGAAATAAGCCGGTATTATTTCTAACAGATTTTGAAGCCGGGCATGGGATCGGGGATAGCAAAAGTAAAGTATTTGAGAATTTTGCTGATACTTTTGCTTTTGCTCTATGGCAAGGAAAACACCCGGATTTTCAACCTGTCGAAAAGGTGAAAATGAAATAAAAGAAAGGCGCCCTTTTTACGGGGCGCCCTTCCTAACTAACCAACTAAACAAACCAACTATTATGAAAGCCCGTTAGGAGGGCTCCATAACATTTTAAAAATTATTTACCGATCTCGATGAGGCGCTTTGGTTTTGGAAGTGCCTCTTCTTTTTTAGGTAAGGTAAACCTTAGGATACCGTCGCTGTAATCGGCGTTGATCTTATCTTCATCAACAGTCTCGGGAAGCGTAAAGGCGCGCTTGAAAGAGCGGTATGAAAACTCCTTTCGGGTATAGTTCTCTTCTTTAGTTTCTTCCTCGTTCTTGGTCTCCATGGAGATGGTCAACACATTGTTGTCTACCTCGATGTTGAAATCTTCTTTTTTCTGACCGGGAATAGCCAGCTCCAGTTCAAAGTCTTTTTCGTTTTCCTTAATGTTTACAGCGGGAAAACTGTTGTTAACGGTGTCCATGCCCCCAAACCAATCCGGTTTGAACATTTCATTCATCAATGATGGAAATAAAAGGCTGTTTCTCTGCATTAAACTCATGATAATATAAATTTGATTGTTGCACTTAAATTTTGTTCTCGCCCTATATAAGGCAAAGGATGTACCAACAATCAAAAGGTGACGATGTGTCACTTTTCGAGCTTAATCATACGACAATTTGTCGTTAAAAAGTAAAAATATTAATTGAAGTGTGCCTTGAAGATAGAAATAAGCACTTCCGGTGGGACGATTTTGTCCGGGTATTCATGCATTACCTGCAATACCTGGTCAATGGCCGAAGGAGGTAATCCCATTCCCAGGCCGATATTATGCAGCCTGTAGATCTCTGTAGCATGTTGCTCGCGATCGACATTCATCAGCAGCAACAAGCGGTGAAACTGCAGGATTCGCTCTTCATGGGATTTTAAGGTCAGCGGGGGACCTTCCTTCCTGAATAAAGAATCAAAGGTTTCCCTGTCTATTCCTAATTGGTTACTGACATTGAGGAGGAAATTATATTCCGCAACCCTGATGACGTCATCAGCTTTTGCAAATGCGATCATCTCTGAAAGTATTCCTAATTTTTCGTTGTAGGTACTCATGCTTGTAGGTTTAAGCGATCCGGAGGCTTGGTATTATAACTGAAAATCAAGGCTTTTCGTATATCCGGCGGCCTATTTATCCCGCCCCGGGCCCTTACTAGCGGGAATTATCCTAACTTGCAAAAAAAACGAGCATGACCAATAATGACATACTGAAAAAGCTGAGGGTTGCCCTGAGCCTGAGGGACGACGAGATCGTATCTATTTTAGAACTGGTGGATTTCAGGATCTCTAAGAGCGAGATTGGCGCCTTTTGCCGCAGGGAAGATCATCCCAAATTCAAAGAATGCGGTGACCAGGTGTTGCGAAATTTCCTGAACGGACTTGTTCTCTTCCTTAGGGGTCCCAGGGAAAATCCAAAGGATCCTAAAAAAGTCCGGGAACAGATCCGGCAAAAAGGTAAGGATACCGCACCAAAATCTTCTGAAGATGGTAATAGCGGACAGGCATAAAAAAAGGTGGCAATAGAATTGCCACCTTTTTCATTATATACTAAAATGGCTTTTAGGCCAATACTTCTTTCACTTTATCTGCAGCTTCCTGGAACTGTACAGCTGAGTGTACAGCCAAGCCGGAATTATCAATGATCTCCTTGGCCATTTCCGCATTGGTTCCCTGCAGCCTTACAATGATCGGCACCTTAATGGCGTCTCCCATATTCTTATAGGCATCCACTACCCCTTGGGCTACACGGTCACAACGAACGATACCTCCGAAGATGTTGATCAGGATTGCTTTGACATTAGTATCCTTAAGGATGATACGGAAAGCTTCCTCTACCCTTTTGGCATCGGCAGTTCCCCCTACATCAAGGAAGTTGGCCGGTTCTCCACCCGCCATTTTGATAAGGTCCATGGTCGCCATAGCTAATCCTGCCCCGTTCACCATACAACCGACATTTCCGTCGAGATCTACATAGTTAAGGCCTACAGCACGAGCTTCTACTTCGATAGGATTTTCCTCTCGAAGGTCTCTCATCTCTGCATATTGCTTTCTACGGAACAAGGCGTTATCGTCTATAGATACCTTGGCATCTACCGCCATGATCTTATCGTCAGATGTCTTTAAGACCGGGTTAATCTCGAATAGACTGGAGTCACTCTGATCGTAAGCTTTGTAAAGGGAAGTAACAAATTTTGTCATTTCCTTGAAAGCTGTCCCGGACAAGCCCAGGTTGAAAGCGATCTTACGCGCCTGGAAAGGCATCAATCCTGTAGCAGGATCAATTTCCTCGGTAAAGATCAGGTGAGGTGTATTCTCGGCAACGGTCTCTATATCCATCCCACCTTCGGTAGAA
>JABDLH010000003.1 GCA_013003145.1 Flavobacteriaceae bacterium
AAGTATCCCTGATTACAAACATCGGTTTGGACCATACCGAGATGCTGGGAGATTCGATCAGTAAAATTACCCGTGAAAAAGCAGGGATCATAAAGCCGGGAATCCCGGTAGTGGTGAGCGAATGGCAGGAAGAGGCTGCGCCTGTCTATAAGGCAGTAGCCAAAGAAATGGGATCAAAACTAGTTTACGCTGATAAGGAAGTGACTAATCCCTATAAGACTGCCCTGCTGGGATCATACCAGGATAAGAACATGAAGGGCGTAATAAAGACCTTGCAGCAACTGCAACGCTTCAGCGTGTCGCCAAAGCACATTACGGAGGGCTTTTTGAAGGTTATAGAGAATACCGGGTTAATGGGACGCTGGCAAGTTGTTCAGCAATCTCCTAAGCTAATATATGATACTGCTCACAATAAGGAAGGATTAGCCCTGACCATGCAGCAGTTACAAACGGAAGAGTACGATGTTCTGCACTTGGTGCTGGGGTTTGTGAAAGAGAAGAACCTGGACCTCATTTTACCTTTATTTCCTAAAAACGCTAAGTTTTATTTTTCTCGTCCGGATATCCCAAGAGGACTGGATGGCGAGCTGCTTAGGGAAAAGGCTGCTCATTACGGGTTGCTCGGGAATGTTTACGCCTCTGTTCCTAAGGCGCTTGAACGCGCTTTGTCAAAGGCCGCTGCCAATGATCTCATATATGTCGGAGGGAGTACTTTCACCGTCGCAGATGTTCTGTAATATTTTTTTTCGTTTTTTGTTTTGGGTAACAAAAATCTATTCTATATTTGCACTCCGATTTGGGGCTCTTAGCTCAGTTGGTTCAGAGCACCTGCCTTACAAGCAGGGGGTCACTGGTTCGAATCCAGTAGGGCCCACATCATTCAAAAACCCACTCCTTCTGGAGTGGGTTTTTTCATTTACCAGCGTGGCCGAGCTTGCTCAGGCCTGAGCTGGGAAATGAAAAAAGCACAGGCTGCGCTAGCAGGCTGTGGGTTTTTAATTGCAGTAGTGGTTTCCCTATGGATATCCAATCCAGTGGAACAATTTAAAATCAGCATTTAGGAATTTTGAGGCCTGAGCTGGGAAATGAAAAAAGCACAGGCTGCGCTTTTTACCTGCCTGCCTTTGGCAGGGTTGCAGTAGCGGTTTCCCGATGGATATCCAATCCAGTGGACCTTTAGGGGTTAAATGGAAAAAGGGTCCTGGTAATATTATTCAAGGATTACGCCTGCTTGACCGCTCTATATCAGGGAGCATATATTATCAATTCCGAGGTTCAGTATAATTAAAAAACCTCCCAGCAGGGAGGTTTTTATTCAAGGCAACTTCTAATTCATTTACAGCGCTGCGATACCACCCGCTACGGCAGCAACTCCTGATATGATCGCGGAGGCAACCAGCCACCACGCGGCAGCAATTGCAGTCTTCCTGGCATGCTCCGCACGGATGACAGCTTTTCGTTTGAGTAACTCGATCTGTTCCCGGGATTTGCGTTGGATCAAGTTGACCTTGTCTTCAACTTCATTTCTACTTTTTTCAATAGTCTCTACGACCTTATCGATATGCTCATCATTCACATGCCTGTTATTCGTTACAAGAGCTCTAACAGTATCCTTATCAAAGGTCTTTAACCTGCTCTGGAGGATGTTAATCGATTCTTTAGGGTTGTCCAGGATTCGTTTCACATCTTGCTTCAGAACAGCATAATTCAGCTCCGGCTTGCCGGTGCCATCAAAGAAATCGGCTACGCGACCTTCTACTCTCTTAGTAAGACGGTCTTCATTCTCCTTGTCAAATTCCCAGGCTGCCTTTCGGATAAATTCATCCACTGTATCGGCATGCTTTTCCAATTGATCCCTTTCAATGTTGGTATTCTTATCCAGGGATTCAATGATTTTTTGCCGGTCCAGGCTGCTGAAATTGTCTTCAACCAGGGAACGAACCATGGATGGGTCGTTTATATAAGGTTGTAACTTTTCCTTAAGACTGGAGGAGCTAAGGTCTTCTTCTTTTGCCTTCCCAAGGTAATCCTCAATCTGTCGGTGACGGCGTTCTATTTCGTCTCGCTCCACGGAAGTAAAAGATTCGAGGATATTTTTCACCCCTTCAGTCTTACTGCTACTGTTATCCATTTCCGTACTAATCTTATTGACTAGTTCTTTAAGCTGGGTTGCCTTTTTTTTCTTATCGGGGTCCCCACTTTTTTCATTCTTATCAATGGCAGTATTAACCACTTGTTGTACAGCCATCCATTTGCCGGATGAGTTTTTGCTCCTGGATTTCTTAGCGATGTCTTCCAGGTCAGATTTCAGGTTACTTAGATCCGGGATTTTCTGATCCACACGGTTTAGGAAATCATCGAGCACATGGGAGATTTTTTCCGTATCCACCCCTGCGTCAACTTCTGCTCGCACGCGGTCAATCGTATTATCGATGACCCGTTCTACCCCTTTTTCTTTTGAGGTGCTGAAAAGTGAGCCTACAGCACCGGCTGAAGCTTTTAATCCTGAAGTAGCGGCGGTAATTAAACTGCCCACTAGGGTCCTGGCCATTTTTGCTTCAAGATAAAAGAGGATGAGGAAAAACAAAGACCAGATCACCAGGGCTATCGTCACATTGGTCCCTGTGCTTTCAACTATATTGAGGTTAAATGCCAACCAGCTTGCAAAGAATAGTGATAAGGCAGTGGTTATTAAACTCCAGATTCCGAATCCGGCTGTGATCTTAACACCCAGAGAGGAATCGGAATCATCATCATTTGAATCCTGATCCAAATGTAAATTATGTTCTGGGTGTTCCTGTTGTACCTGCGCAGCAACAAAGCTTTTCTTCAGGTCTCCTATCGAAGTGACCCCTACCGCTACCGATATGATGGTTAAGACGAACTGGAAAGCAAGCGCCAAGATAACCCCTGCCAGGATGACCATGAAGAAACTGGGATCCACCAAAACTTCATCAGGAACGTAAGACTGTTGAAATGATGGTAGGCTAGAAAGCAAACTATATGAAGTGTTCATAATTGGAAATATTTAATAAATGTTTGTTTATAAGTCAATTTGATTTACACCCAATATTGAAAACTTTCCTCAAAATCCTGTTCTTTTTTCAATGGGATATTAGTTGAAATACTAATAATACATAGAGGTGTGAATTATAGAGTATTGAGATTCTGTTCCCCTGAACACAGAATTTTTTGTTTCGCGCTCCTTCTCTTCGGACGGGCTTACTATCTTCCTGTAAGACTAACGCTATGCATAACACAACGGTTTCCTCCAGTAGGATTGGCCCGCCATATGGACAATCGCTATTTACCTTGGATCAGGTGGGATCATTATTTGGTTGATGATCCGGCATAATTAAAATGAAAAGAAATGAGATCAGTTTGGAATGGTTCAATCAGTTTCGGGTTAGTATCTATACCCGTGAAAGTATTTCCCGGTTCGGAGGAAAGAAGACTTGACCTGGATATGTTGGATAAACGGGATCATTCCCGGATCCGTTATAAACGGGTCAATGAAAAGACCGGGAAGGAAGTGGAATGGGGAGATATCGTCAAAGGCTATAAAAAAGATGAGTCCTACATCGTCCTAGAAGACGAGGATTTTGAGCAGGCCAACATGAAGAAAAGTAAAACTATCGATATCGAGGAATTCGTGGATGAAGAAGAAGTGGCTGAAGTACTCTTTAAAAAACCCTATTTCCTGAAACCGGCAAAGGACGGGGAGAAATCTTACCAACTCCTACTAAAAGCTCTCACGAAAACCAAAAAACTCGGGGTCGCAACCTTCGTCATGCGGCAGAAAGAACACCTGACCCTGATAGGGGTATATGAAGAGGTATTAGTCCTGTACCTCATTCGCTTCCTGGATGAGATACGCGATCCGGCGGAATTAGAAGTTCCCGGTGCCAAGGTGGGGAAGAAAGAAGTGGATATGGCCATCTCGTTGATCGAACAATACACCAGCTCTTTCGATTTTTCCAAGTATAAGGACGTGTATAATGAGCAATTGATGAAAATTATTGAAACCAAAGAAAGCGGGAAAACTTCCAAAGCCGAAAAAGTGGATACAACCCCAACCGCCGCCAGTGACCTGATGGAGAAATTAAAAGCCAGCCTGGAACGAAAAAAATCCCGCAAAGTTAGCTGACCTGAATGAGTCTTGATGAATATATAAAAAAACGAGATTTCAAGGCCACCCCGGAACCCCCGGCGGTCCTGGGGAAAAAGGCTGGTTCGCGTTTTGTAGTGCAGCGGCACAAGGCCACCCGCTTGCATTACGACCTGCGGCTGGAGATGGAAGGGGTGCTAAAATCCTGGGCTGTACCCAAAGGTCCTTCGCTGAACCCGGCTGATAAGCGGCTTGCCGTCCGCACCGAGGATCACCCGGTAAGATACCTTGATTTTGAAGGTACTATTCCTAAAGGAAATTACGGGGCCGGGGAAATGAGGATCTGGGACCAGGGACGTTACGAGGTACTTGAAGAAAAGAAAACTAAATCAGGAACCGAACAACTGAAGAAGGGCAACCTGAAGATTCGTTTTCACGGCAAATACCTGGAAGGTGATTTTGCCCTTGTCCGTACCCGCCTAAAGGGTGATAAAGAGAACTGGCTGTTGATAAAGAAACAGGATAAGTTTGCCGTATCGGGTACTTATGACGCAGAGAATATCGAGCCGGGGGGTAAAGTCCCCTCCGGGACTAAGACTTCCACATTCATTAGGCCCATGCTGGCCTCCCTCGTCCCTGATATTTTCAATGACCCTGACTGGATCTACGAGTTAAAGTGGGACGGGTACCGGGTACAGGCTCATGTCAACCATGGGGATGTCCGCCTGTATTCCAGGAATGGTAATGGTTACGAGAAAAAATTTGGAGAACTGATTCCGGAACTGGAAACCCTGGAGCAACAGGCTGTGCTTGATGGGGAAGTGGTAGTTGTGGATGAAAGGGGGAAGCCAGATTTTGAAGCCCTGCAGAACTACTCGTCAAAAACCAGTGGAACGTTGAGGTATTATGTATTTGATCTACTTTTTCTGAACGGACACAGCACACTTGAACTGCCGCTGCTGCAACGAAAGGAATTACTACTTGAACTGCTGGAAGGTATGGAAAGTACGAGGTATTGTGATCATATGGTAGGGATGGGAAATACCTTTTATTCCATGGCGGTGGACAGCGGGATGGAAGGTATTATTGCTAAACATAAGGATTCCTTATACTACCCAGGGAAACGCACAGATTCCTGGCGGAAAATAAAAAGTGAACGGACTGTGATAGCCAATATCTGCGGATATACCGAGCCGGAAGGGACTGCACATTTTGGCTCGCTCGTTCTAGGGAGGAGAGTTGAGGATAGTCTGCAATACATAGGGAATTGCGGTACCGGCTTCAATGACAAGTCCCGTTTAGAATTATATGAGAAGCTGAAAAAATTAGAGCGGGTGAAATCCCCTTTTGAAAAAAAGCCCAATTTAAAGGGAAGGAAGGTACAATGGCTGAAACCAGAGTTGGAAGCAGAGGTGAAGTTTTCAGATTGGACCAAAAATGGCTTATTGCGCCACCCCGTATTTAAGGAGTTACAGGAAAAAGCTCCCCGCACTGAAATGAAGCCAAAAAATAAGAAACAACAATCTCATCAAAAACAAGGTAAAGGAAATGTACTCGAGTTTGAGGATGTGCAGGTAGCTGTCAGCAACCTCGAAAAGATATACTGGCCTGAGTCGGGCTTTCGAAAATATGACCTGCTCGACTATTACCTGGAGATTTCTGATTATATCCTGCCTTACCTTGTAGACCGGCCACAAAACCTCCACCGGCACCCCGATGGAATAAAAAGTGAGGGTTTTTACCAGAAAGATGTGGAGAATACCCCTGAGTGGGTTCAGACCTATTCTATCTATTCTAAATCTTCCAAGCGGGATATCAACTACCTCTTATGCCAGGATGATTCAACCCTGCTTTATATGGCTAACCTTGGTTGTATCGAAATAAACCCCTGGAATTCTAAGGTAGCTGCGCTCGATACCCCGGACTGGGCTGTGATTGACCTGGATCCTTCCTCTAAAAATACACTTGACGAAGTAATAGAAGTGGCGAATAGGGCGAAGGAACTACTTGATAAAGTTTCTATTCCGGGATATTGTAAAACTTCGGGTTCTCGTGGTATGCATATCTACGTGCCTATGGGAGGTCTTTACTCCTATGATGAAGTTATGAATTTCACCAAATTACTTTGTCTTTACCTTCTGGAAGACTTCCCTGAATTGTGTAGTATGG
>JABDLH010000017.1 GCA_013003145.1 Flavobacteriaceae bacterium
GGCTTAGCCTTTTTCAACAATTTTAGTAAAGAAGTGTTTACCAGCGGCAGATCATCGACCCAGGTTAGCTGGTCATCCTCGAAATACTCGTAGATCTGGTCGTTGGGAGCGATCACTTCCTTGAACAGTTCGGCCACCAGCTCTTTATCCGACTCAAAGTCGCTCGAAGCCACAGACATATAATCCTTATAAAAAGGACTTTCCTCTATTTTCTTGAGCAAAATGCGGACGTATTCTTCGTGGTAGTACCAGTTCTTGAGTTTGCGTTTTTTCAGCTCCTCTTCCAGTGCTTCATTATTGGCGATCCGGAGCAACAAGCTGTTCTTTACGAACTTTTCCCTATCGGGTACATTTTCTGCTTCGTCCTGCAAGTATTTATTAGAAGAACGCTCTACCTTCTCCGCAGCCATGGTGTGAAGCTCCTTAAGCAGGCTTAGCATAAGGAGGTATAAGGTATAGGTATTCTTAATACTCAGGGCTAAAAATTTTTCCTGTTTGTCCAGGGATTCTTCCTTGGACTGGGTAAGGGCGTAAATGCATTGCATAACCTTTACCCGAATGTGCCTCCTTGTTAACATTTAAAAGAACTTTAGCCTGTGAATTACGTTTTATTGAGGGGCAAAAATAAGAATATAGCGGGAATAATTGACCATGAAACGGAGTATCTTATTAGTTTTATAACATTGGGTTTCGTCCCGAAGACATATCTTTGCGAACGTGCCGTAAAACAACCCATCCACTAGCTAATAGCTTACATGAAGGAGCTCAAACATTTAAATAAATATTTCAGGAAATACTGGTTTAAACTTTTAATGGGGGTGATCATCACCATTATTGCACGTGTCTTCCAGCTGGTAATGCCATCCTATGTAAATAAGTCCATACAGGTGGTAGAAGGTTTCGTCGCCAATGAATTGAACGAAGAGGCGGCCAGGTCCATGTTGTTAGAATACATCCTGATCATTGTTGGGGCGGCACTACTTTCGGGCTTCTTCACCTTCCTGATGCGGCAGACTATCATCAATGTGTCGCGATATATTGAATACGATCTTAAGAACGAGGTTTTTGATCATTACCAGTTACTGAGTCTCAATTTCTATAAAAAGAACCGCACCGGTGACCTGATGAACCGCATCAGTGAGGATGTCGGACAGGTTCGGCAATACGCCGGCCCGGCTATCATGTACGGGATACAGACCCTGACCCTATTTGTCTGTCTTATCCCACTTATGTTTATCAAAGCGCCTACCATCGCTTTCTACGCCCTGGTTCCCTTGCCTATCTTATCGGTGTTGATCTACTGGATCAGCAGGATCATACATTTACGCAGCACCAAGGTTCAGCAATTCCTGTCTACCCTGTCTACTTTTGCACAGGAATCCTTTTCCGGTGTTGCCGTTATAAAGGCATATAGCCTGGAACCCCAGGTAAACCAGGAGGCCTCACTGTTGGCTGAAGACGGTAAAACTAAAAGTATGGACCTCGCCAAGGTGCAGGCCTGGTTCTTCCCGCTGATGATCCTCCTGATCGGTATCAGCAATATCTTTGTGATCTATGTTGGCGGGATGCAGTACATTAACGGGGAGATAGAATCTGTTGGTACCATTGCCGAATTCATCCTTTACGTGAACATGCTCACCTGGCCCGTGGCCATCGTGGGTTGGCTTACCTCTATCGTTCAACGGGCGGAAGCCTCACAGAAACGTATCAATGAATTTTTACACGAGCAGCCCAGCATACAGAATCATTCGCATGAAGAGGATGAGATCCATGGGAAGATCACCTTTGACAAGGTGACCTTTACCTACGAAGACACTAACATCACCGCCCTCAAGAATATATCCTTTAGCGTGAATCCCGGTGAGACCGTGGCCATACTCGGTAAAACAGGGTCGGGCAAATCGACCATACTGGATCTTGTTGCCCGCTTATACGATGTGAGCTCCGGGGAGATCCGCCTGGACGACAGGCCTATCACCTCCCTTAACCTTGAAGCCCTTCGCTCCTCCCTGGGAGCCGTTCCACAGGATGCTTTCCTGTTTTCTGACAGTATCCGGAATAATATCAAGTTCGGGAAAGAAGACGCCACTGAAGAGGAGATCGTGGAGGTAGCAAAAATGGCCGTTGTTCATGATAATATCATGGGCTTTACCAACGGGTATGATACGGTACTGGGAGAAAGGGGTATTACGCTCAGTGGTGGACAGAAACAACGGGTATCAATCGCCAGGGCCTTACTGAAAAGCCCCAGGATCTATCTTTTTGACGATTGTCTTTCCGCGGTTGACACGGAGACCGAAGAAGAAATATTGAACAATCTTAAAAGAGCTTCCCAGGACAGAACCACACTGATCGTCAGTCACCGGGTTTCCTCGGCCAAGAATGCCGATAAGATTATAGTACTGGAAGAAGGGCGTATCATACAGGAAGGGAAACACCACGGTTTGTTGGCTGTAGACGGTTACTACAAGGAGCTTTATAACAGCCAGCTGTCAGAGAAAGAAAACTAGAATTTTGTTGCTGAATTAGCTTTTTTTTCACATTTTTGGGAATCCCCTTTATAGCAAATACTAACTAGATACCGATGTAATGAGCGAAAAAGAATTAATGGAACAGGAAGAAATTTATTCTAAAGTTTTAAGAGCAGGAAGGCGCACTTATTTTTTCGATGTACGCAGCACAAAGGCAGGAGATTATTACCTCACGATCACCGAAAGCAAGAAATTTACCCACGACGACGGATCATTCCACTACAAGAAACACAAGATCTATCTTTACAAAGAAGACTTCGCTTCTTTCCGGGAGATTATGGAAGAGATGATGGATTACATCATCGACGAGAAAGGAACCGAGGTGATCTCTGAAAGACACCAGAAGGATTTCAAAAAAGAAGAACTGGATGAAAAGGAAGAGGCTAAAACCACTGAAAATTTCACCGATATCGATTTTGACGACATTTAATTCAGACTTAAAAATATACAACGGCCCTTATCCACGGGGTCGTTTTTGTTTAACACCCTTAGTAATCAGAATACTCATGCTTAAGAAATCATTTTTATGGATCGCCCTTGTGGCGATAACCCTGGTCCACGGTCAGGAGGACCTCAGCCTTTCCTATTATCTGCCCGAAGGAACTAGTTACAATTCCGAGATCCCCACTCCTAAGGAAGTCATAGGGCACGAAGTAGGCGAATGGCATGTAACCCATGACAAATTGGTGCAGTATTACCAGGCTTTAGCTAAGAGTAGTGACCGCATCACACTTGAAAGCCGGGGATCAACCTACGAGGGCAGGCCCATCCTGCTACTCACCGTAAGTTCTCCAGCAAACCTGGCGAGAATTGAAGAGATCAGGGAGGCGCACCTGGCCGCTACAGAAGAAAATAGTTCAGGAAGCGTGACAGACCGCCCGATAGTGGTATACCAGGGGTTCTCCGTGCACGGTAACGAACCCAGTGGTGCCAATGCAGCCCTGGCCTATGCTTACCACCTGGCCGCAGCTGAAGGCCAGGATATAGAAGATAAATTAAAGAATATGGTCATTCTCCTGGATCCATCCTTTAACCCGGACGGCCTGCAACGTTTTGCCTATTGGGCCAACACGAACAGGAGTATGAACCTGAACCCGGACAATAATGAACGTGAGTACCACGAAGTATGGCCCGGCGGGCGTACGAACCATTACTGGTTTGATCTGAACAGGGATTGGCTACCGGTACAACTACCGGAGAGCAAAGCAAGGCTTGCCACTTTCCATAAATGGCTGCCGAATATACTGACCGATCACCACGAAATGGGGACCAACTCCACCTTCTTCTTCCAACCGGGCGAACCGGACAGGGTTCACCCACTGACCCCGGAAATGAACCAGGAGCTCACCGCTGAGATCGGTACCTACCATGCCAAAGCCTTAGATGGAATAGGCTCACTTTATTATACCGAAGAAAATTATGACGATTATTACTACGGTAAGGGATCTACCTTCCCTGACGTAAACGGGAGTATCGGTATCCTTTTTGAACAGGGCAGCTCACGGGGACATATACAGGAGAGTGAAAACGGTATTCTGACTTTTCCGTTCACCATCAAGAACCAGTTCACCACGGCGCTTTCTACCATTGAAGCTGCAGAGAATATGAGGGAAAAGATCCTTTCATACCAACAAAGCTTTTATGAGGATGTCCGCAGTGAAGCGGGTAAGGACCGAGTGAAAGGATTTGTTTTCGGCAGTCCTGAGAACCGGGCAGCTTCCTGGGAATTGGCCAGGATCCTGGAGCAACATAAGATAAAAGTTCACCACCTTGAAAAAGACCTTAAGGCCGGTGGCGAAACCTTCAGCCCGGGAACGGCCTACATCGCCCCTTCCGATCAAAAGAATTACAGGCTTCTCAAAGCCATGTTCGAAAAAAGAACGACGTTTAAAGACAGCCTGTTCTACGATATTTCTGCATGGACTTTCCCATTGGCCTTTAACGTGGATTACGCCTCTGTGGGATCTCTTGACGGTGCAGGTCAGCCGATAGAGAAATTGGAACCGCTAAGTGGAAGCGTGGATAAGAGGAGTAATTATGCTTACCTGTTTGAATGGCATGAATACTTTACACCTAAAGCGCTTAACCGGATCGTGAATAAGGGGCTGCGCGCAAAAGTTGCCAAAGGTCCATTTACCCTGGAGGGCAAAAAGTACGACTACGGCACCATTATGGTCCCGGTGGCCAACCAGGATATGGATGCACAGGCCATTCACGATTTCCTGACCGAGGTCGCAAAAGACAGTTACCTGCAAATCCACGGCGTGAGCACCGGTTACACCCAAGGAATTGACCTGGGTAGCAACGAATTTGACCCGGTGAAAAAGCAGAAAGTAGCGCTTATTGTAGGTAGTGGTATCCGGTCTTACGATGCCGGGGAGATCTGGCATTTATTCGATACCCGCTATGACATGCAGATCACTAAGATCGATACTGAATACCTGCAACGAGTGGACCTGAGCGATTACACCGATATAATTATTCCAAGTGTGTACAGTACTTCGGTACTGGATTCTGCAGCAGCGAAGAAACTGGACCAATGGGCAAGGTCCGGGGG
>JABDLH010000022.1 GCA_013003145.1 Flavobacteriaceae bacterium
CAATTATATCGCCCCGGACCTGGCTCTTAAAACGGCTAAAATTTCAGCCCAGCATATGCAGGGACAACACCCCACTACATTTGCGGAGATGTTTGACCTGGAGGACGATATCCGTATCATCGATACACCCGGGATCAAAGGTTTTGGTCTGGTGGATATGGAACGGGAAGAGATTGGAGATTACTTCCCGGAATTTTTTGAATTAAAGGAACACTGCAAATTTAATAATTGCCTTCACCTGGATGAACCACAGTGCGCAGTAAAAGATGCCCTTGAAAATGACGAGCTGGCCTGGAGCCGCTACAAGAGTTACGTGGCCATGGTCACCGGGGAAGAAGATACTCACCGGCAGGATAATTACCAAGGGGTATGAGGGCAGTAGTGCAGCGCGTTTCACATGCCGGGGTGACCATAGAAGGCAAGCAGTTCTCAGCTATCGGGAAAGGTTTGTTGATACTGTTAGGGGTAGAAGACCAGGATAATGCCGAGGATATCAGCTGGCTCTCCCGGAAAATTGCCAACCTCAGGATCTTTAATGATACGGAAGGGGTAATGAATAATTCCTTGCTGGACGTGGGTGGAGATGCCATTGTCGTCAGCCAGTTTACCTTGCACGCATCGACAAAAAAGGGCAACCGGCCCTCCTATATCAAAGCGGCAAAACCGGATAAAGCGGTGCCCATGTACGAACAGTTTGTACGGCAACTGGAAGTTGATCTCGGCAAAAAAGTGGGTACGGGAAGCTTTGGCGCTGATATGAAAGTTGAACTCCTGAATGACGGCCCGGTTACGATAATAATAGATACAAAAAATAAAGAATAATGAATATTCAAGGCGCTCAACTAGCGGTAGATAAATGGATACAGGAACACGGCGTTCGTTATTTTAACGAACTTACCAATATGGCCCAGCTTACCGAAGAGGTAGGGGAGGTGGCCAGGATCATTGCCCGTCGTTATGGCGAACAGAGTGAAAAACCCTCAGATAAGGAGAAGGATCTCGGTGAAGAACTGGCCGATGTACTCTTCGTAGTGCTCTGCCTGGCCAACCAGACCGGGATAGACCTGCAGCAGGCCTTTGATAAAAAACTGGACCTGAAAACCAAGCGCGACCACGATCGCCACCAGAATAACGAAAAACTTAAATAGCAAATTCAATTCGCCACTTTCCATACCGGGAAGTGGCTTTATTGTTTTGTTGTAACCGCATTATAAATTTAAATTACCACGTTTTGGATATAGCCCTGACCGGACCCTCAAGCTCCCTCCTCAAAGCCCAGGTAAATATTACCGGTTCAAAAAGTGAATCTAATCGCCTGTTGCTGCTACGCGCATTATTCCCGGGTCTGCAGATCGCAAACCTTTCCAATTCTGCCGATACCCAGGTGATGCAGGAAGGCCTGCTCCAGAAAAGCGGAACGGTAGATATCCATCACGCCGGGACCGCTATGCGCTTCCTGACGGCCTATTTTGCTTCGCAGCCGGGGAAGGAAGTTTTACTTACCGGGTCCCAACGAATGACCGAAAGACCGATAAAGGTCCTGGTGGATGCACTGCGTTCTTTAGGGGCAGAGATCACTTACGCAGAAGAGGAGGGATACCCGCCTTTGCAAATCAAAGGAAAGAAATTACAGCAGAAGGCAACCAGTTTACCGGCCAATATCAGCAGCCAGTATATTTCTGCACTTTTGCTGATCGCCCCTTCCTTAGAACATGGGTTGGAATTAAAGCTGGAAGGAAAGATCACCTCTGTTCCCTATATCCGGATGACCCTTTCGCTCTTAAACCAAGTGGGAATCCCTAATAGCTTTGAGGGTTCCGATATCACCATCGGGCCAACGGATGAGATCACCCCCAAAAAACTAGTGGTAGAATCCGATTGGAGTTCTGCTTCTTATTTCTACAGCATTGCTGCCTTGGCAGCACCCGGTAGTGCACTGGTCCTTTCTTCTTACCATGAGAAGAGTTTGCAGGGGGACAGTGTCCTTAAAGAGATCTATAAGGATTTTGGAGTAGAGACCCGGTTTGAAGGACATTCTATTCGTTTGATGAGGACAGAGCACAAAACACCTGACTTCCTGGAGTACGACCTGGCCAATGCCCCGGATATCGCACAGACCATAGCCGTGAGCTGTTTTGGCCTGGGCGTGGGCTGCAAGCTGACGGGCTTGCATACACTAAAGATCAAAGAAACCGACAGGCTGCTTGCTCTGCAGAATGAACTGGGGAAACTTGGAGCAGATGTAGAAGTGACCGAGGATAGCCTAACACTAAAACCTTCAACGGGGATCAGGGAAGACGTCAGTATTGCCACCTATAACGACCATCGAATGGCTATGGCCTTTGCCCCATTGGCCTTGAGGACAAGGATCCGGATTGCAGATGCAGGGGTGGTAGAGAAGTCGTACCCGGATTACTGGAGTGATTTGCAGGCATTAGGATTCGGTCTCCGGGAGTTATGATTCAGATTTAAATGGCTATTTACTTGACAACCGCTGTCTCCGGGTCGTATATTTGCAGCCGCTATAATCAATATCAAAAATTGTATAGGAAATCTTAAGGCTTCAGCGTGGCGGCCTCCGCTCCGGGATCACCAAGTTTTTCGGAGATGAGCACGTATTTTGCCATTTGAACAGTTTCCGTAACCCTATTTCAGAAAACATCTATGAAATTATCACATTTTAACTTCGAGTTGCCTAAGGAATTACTGGCAGAATACCCATCAGAAAACCGTGATGAATCTAAACTGATGGTTGTACATCGGAAGAGCGGGAAAATTGAACACAAGATGTTCAAAGACCTGATCAACTACTTTGAGGAGGGAGATGTAATGGTACTTAACAACACCAAGGTGTTTCCTGCGAGGCTATACGGTAATAAGGAAAAGACCGGAGCCAGGATCGAAGTATTCTTGCTGCGCGAGTTAAATGAAGAACAACGACTTTGGGATGTTTTGGTGGATCCGGCAAGGAAGATCAGGATAGGGAATAAATTATACTTCGGGGAAGACGAAAGCCTTGTGGCCGAGGTGATCGACAATACTACTTCAAGAGGTAGAACCCTGCGTTTCCTCTATGACGGATCCTATACTGATTTCAGGAGAAAACTGAGGGAACTTGGTGAGACACCGCTGCCTAAGTACATAAAGCGGGAAGTAGAACCGGAAGACGAGAGTCGTTACCAGACCATATACGCTAAATACGAAGGAGCTGTAGCGGCGCCAACGGCCGGCTTGCATTTCTCAAAGCACCTGTTAAAGCGTCTTGAGATCAAGGGGATCGATTTTGCAGAACTGACCCTCCATGTCGGCTTGGGTACTTTTAACCCTGTCGAGGTAGAAGACCTGTCTAAGCACAAAATGGATAGCGAAGAACTGGTGATCGATGAGAAGGCTACGGAGATCGTCAACAATGCCAAGAATCAGAAACGCCGCATCTGTGCGGTAGGAACAACGGCCATGAGAGGCTTGGAAAGTGCAGTATCTTCGGAACATATGCTGAACACTTTTGAAGGATGGACTAACAAGTTTATCTTCCCTCCTTATGAATTCAGTATTGCCAATGCCATGGTAACCAACTTCCATTTGCCTAAATCTACCTTGTTAATGATGGTTTCTGCCTTTATGGGGCACGACCTGATGAAACGGGCGTATAAAGAGGCGATCCTGGAAGGGTACCGATTCTATTCCTACGGGGATGCTATGCTGATCATCGATTAAGTACAATTGAGGGATTACCCCCTGAACAGGCCTTCCCTGGTCTATAAAAGCCAATGAAGTGGATACACATGTAAAGAAAGACATACGGGCGCTGACAAGGGATCAGTTAAGGACCTTCTTTAAGGAGCAGGGAGACCATGCTTACAGGGGAGACCAGGTTTACGAGTGGCTCTGGCAGAAATCTGCACATTCTTTCGAGGCAATGACCAATATCTCCAAGGAAACGCGAGAGATGTTGTCAGCTAATTTTGTCATCAACCACATCAAGGTAGACAAGATGCAGCGGAGTAATGACGGGACAATTAAAAACGCTATCCGGCTGCATGACGACCTGGTAGTTGAATCCGTGCTTATTCCTACAAGCAGCAGGACCACCGCCTGTGTTTCCAGCCAGGTGGGTTGTAGCCTGGACTGCAGGTTCTGTGCAACGGCCAAGCTGAAGCGGATGCGAAACCTGAACCCGGACGAGATCTATGACCAGGTGGTGGCTATCGATAACGAAAGCCGGCTGTATTTTGACCGTCCACTCAGCAATATCGTCTTTATGGGCATGGGAGAACCCCTGATGAACTACAACAATGTTCTGAAGGCCATAGATAAGATTACTTCTCCCGAAGGTCTTGGCATGTCTCCTAAGCGAATTACCGTATCTACCTCGGGGGTACCAAAGATGATCAGGAAACTCGCTGATGAAGAAGTGAAGTTCAAGCTTGCGGTTTCACTGCATTCTGCCATAGACAGTATCCGTACCAGTATTATGCCTTTTAATTCGACCTTCCCGCTAGCCGACCTGAGGGAGTCGCTGGAGTACTGGTACACTAAGACCAAGAGTAGGATCACCTATGAATATGTCGTCTGGGAAGGTATTAACGACCGGCAGGAAGATGCAGATGCCCTGGTGGCCTTCTGTAAGTTTGCGCCCTCTAAGGTGAACCTGATCGAATATAACCCGATCGAGGATGGCGAGGATTTCAGGCAGGCATCCAATGCCGCTATAGATCGTTATGTGCATACCCTGGAACGCAATGGTATCACCGTCACCGTCAGGCGTTCCCGGGGAAAGGATATCGATGCGGCATGCGGTCAGTTAGCCAATAAATCCTAAGCACTTCTGCCATGCCCGCAACCTTTTTATTTTTACCTACTTTTGAGTTCATAAATCAAGTCTTTTGAACGTCGTAGCACAAATCAAAGAGCCGGTAAACCAGGAAATGGAACTTTTTGAAAAGAAGTTCTATGATTCCATGTCTTCAAAAGTTGCCCTGCTCAACCGTATCACCTATTACATCGTGAATCGCAAGGGGAAACAGATGCGGCCCATGTTCGTTTTTCTTACCGCCAAGCTGGTCAATGACGGCAATGTCAATGAGCGTACCTACAGGGGAGCTTCGGTCATAGAACTGATACATACGGCATCCCTGGTGCACGATGATGTGGTGGATGACTCCAATAAACGCAGGGGTTTCTTTTCTATCAATGCCCTCTGGAAGAACAAGATCGCTGTATTAGTAGGGGATTACCTGCTTTCCAAAGGAATGCTGCTGTCTGTGGATCACGACGATTTTGACCTCCTGAAAATCATCTCTGTAGCCATCCGGGAGATCAGTGAAGGCGAGCTGCTGCAGATAGAAAAAGCAAGAAGGCTGGACATTACTGAAGAGGTCTATTACGAGATCATACGACAGAAGACGGCTACCCTGATTGCAGCCTGCTGCAGCCTGGGAGCCTGTTCGGTTCAGCCGGGAACGGAACACGTAGAGACATTCCGCAAATTCGGTGAGCTCTGCGGGATGGCATTCCAGATCAAGGATGACCTTTTTGATTACGGGGAGGAAAAGATCGGGAAACCAACCGGCATTGATATCAAGGAACAGAAAATGACCCTTCCCCTGATCTATGTACTCAATACTTGTGATGACCGACAAAGGAAGTGGCTGATCAATTCGGTTAAAAACCACAATAAGGACAAGAAAAGGGTCAAGGAAGTGATCGCATTCGTGAAAGCGAAAGGCGGGCTGGCCTATGCTGAAAAGAAAATGTACAGTTTTAAGGAAGAAGCCTTGGAATTACTGGCTCAATACCCTGCATCTCCCTATAAATCCGCCTTGGAACTTATGGTGAATTACGTGGTAGACCGGAAGAAATAAGGGTAGTGCATTCAGGGGATCGCCCTTCGCATGTCTTCGGTAAAATCCTCCTTAAAATAACCCCGCTTGCAATGCGTACATTCTATCATCCGGCTGGTATAGACCGGGAAGATCTTGATCCAGAAGAGATGAAAATAGTGCGGAGTACGGTATAATTCAAGGGTTCCCGAGTTGCCACAATGCGGGCATGGGGTGCCTTGGAGGAGGGTAGTTTCGCTTTTCCCGGGACGCATTCCGAAGAATAAGATCATAAGCCTGCTTATTTAGTGATCTGCATAAAATTAATACTTAGCCGGCAATATATTATTCGTTCGCAGTAAAGCCAGCTTTAAAAGCAGTTTTTATATTTTTACCAAAGCCTTAAAATTCGAAACTTGATTTCTAAAACCACCATTGATAACGTATATGAAACCGCCCGGGTCGAGGAGGTGATTGGTGATTTTGTCAATCTTAAAAAATCCGGATCCAATTACAAAGGGTTAAGCCCCTTTACAGATGAGCGTACCCCGAGTTTCATGGTCTCCCCGGTAAAACAGATCTGGAAAGATTTCAGTAGCGGTAAGGGTGGAAACGTGGTAGCATTCCTGATGGAACACGAACATTTTACTTACCCGGAAGCGATCCGTTATCTCGCTAATAAATACGGTATAGAGATAGAGGAAACCGAGCAGACCGATGAACAAAAGGAACAGGCAGACGAGAGAGAAAGTATGTTCCTGGTTACCACCTATGCCCAGCAGTATTTTGAAAAAGTGCTGTGGAAGACCGAAACAGGTAAGGCTATCGGGCTTAGTTATTTTAAGGAACGTGGGTTTACGGAGGATACCATCAGGAAGTTTGGCCTGGGCTACAGCCCGGACCAGTGGGAGGCTTTTACCAAGGAGGCATTAGGAGACGGGTATAAACTGGAATACCTGGAGAAGACAGGTCTTACTATTGTAAAGGATGGACAGGGCGGATCCGGGGAAAAGAAGACATTTGACCGTTTTAAAGGCAGGGTAATGTTTCCCATACATTCCATGAGCGGACGTGTTCTCGGGTTTGGGGGGCGGATCCTGGGG
>JABDLH010000043.1 GCA_013003145.1 Flavobacteriaceae bacterium
CCATAATGCTGTTCTACACGGTCTTCAAGTTCTACCCGGAGTTGACCATCGCGGGAAACCCCCCTGATAAAACCCATAAACATCTTTCCCTCTTCATCCTCAAAAGTTGAAGGTTTATCCTTGCGGAACAAATGTTGCTCGTAATTCGCGAAAAGCTCTCCTTCCTCAAGGTTTGTTAGCTCATGGAAAGCTGTTTCTAAGGAATTCAAAAGGCTGTTAAGGACCTCTTCAATATTGTGATCCCGGCCACTTTCAAGTTTTAAGGAGGTAACCTGGGGAAGTTCGCCAAAATTGACCTGGTTAATATTCAGCCCTATTCCGATCACAGAGGCAGATATGCAGTTCCCCGAAACCATATTTTCAATGAGGATTCCACAAATCTTCTTCGTGCCTGACAGAATGTCGTTAGGCCATTTGATATTCAGATCGGGAATCATAAAGTTTCTAAGGGTACGATATACCGCCAGGGAGGTAGCGATATTGACACGGAATTGCTGCCCTGCCGGCAGCGAATCAAATCGCTTTAACACGCTTATAGTCAGGTTTTTATAGGGCTCCGAAGACCAGCTGGTCCCCATTTGCCCCCTGCCCATCGTCTGCCGATCAGCTTGCACGACCGTCAGATCTTCCGGGTGTCCATGCGCCAGGATCTCTTTTAAGTAAGTATTGGTAGAATCCGTGGCATCAAGTTTGATTAAATGCATGGTGAAGCCTAGGTATTTGATGTACAATGTTATGTTAAAACCATTAGCAAAAAAAACAAAAAAACAATAACTTTGTAAAAACTAAAACAATTGAATGCAGAAAAGGGAAACGAGCGCAGATGAATTGATTGCCTTAATCTTACACGGAATTGAAGAAGTAAAGGGTCTGGAGATTAACTTACTGGACCTCAGAGATATAGAAAATACTGTTTGTGACTACTTTATAATTTGTAATGGTACTTCCAATACTCACGTGAATGCCATTGTGAATTCCATCCAAAAAACCGTTAGTAAAGCAAGCCAGGATAAGCCCTGGCATGTTGAGGGATCCGATAATGCAGAGTGGATCCTTATGGACTACGTCAATGTTGTAGTTCATGTTTTCCAGAAGCAAACCAGAGAGTTTTATGATATTGAAGGACTTTGGGGCGATGCCAAGGTAACCTTGGTAGAAAGTAGCTTTAATCAGTAAAAAAGGACAATGTCAAAAGATAACAAAACACCCCAAAAAAAACCTAAGTTCAGTTCATGGTGGATCTACGGACTGATCGCAATTCTGTTAATAGGGTTCCAGTTCTTCGGATCGGGAAGCCTTTCAACTACGCAGAAGACTACAACATCCGAGTTGCAGGAATACCTGCGAAACGGGGACATCAATAAGATCCTCATCATCACCAATACACGCCAGGCCAAGGTATTCCTCACCGAGGAAGCCATGAGCAAGGACGTGCATAAGGATGTGGTAGATCAGCCACTGATCCCTTCAACAGGGATGGTTCCACAGTATGTCCTGGACTACGGTGACTTGCAGAACTTTGAGAATGATATTAAGAAGATAAAGCAGGAGAATAACCTGGACACTATCGTGGATTACGATACGGAGTCTAATGTGTTCATGGAATTACTGCTGACCATACTCCCATTCGTACTGATCATTGGGATCTGGATATACCTGATGCGCAGAATGTCTGGCGGAGCCGGAGGTGGCGCAGGAGGCCAGATCTTTAATATTGGGAAATCCAAGGCTAAACTCTTTGACGAAAAGACAGATACCAGGACTTCTTTTAAGGACGTAGCCGGCTTAGAAGGCGCTAAAGAAGAAGTGGAAGAGATCGTAGAATTCCTGAAACATCCTGAAAAATACACTTCTTTAGGAGGTAAAATCCCTAAAGGAGCCCTTCTTGTAGGACCTCCGGGTACCGGTAAAACCCTACTTGCCAAAGCAGTAGCAGGAGAGGCCAAGGTTCCGTTCTTCTCGCTTTCCGGTTCAGATTTCGTAGAAATGTTTGTCGGTGTTGGTGCATCCAGGGTTAGGGACTTGTTTAAACAAGCAAAGGATAAATCTCCTGCCATCATTTTCATTGATGAGATCGATGCTATTGGGCGTGCAAGGGGTAAGAACAACTTTACAGGCTCTAACGACGAACGCGAGAATACCCTGAACCAGTTGCTAACAGAGATGGATGGTTTTGGAACCAATACCAACGTAATCGTATTAGCGGCTACCAACCGGGCCGATGTACTGGATAAAGCACTGATGAGAGCCGGAAGGTTTGACCGCCAGATCTATGTGGATTTGCCGGATATCAGGGAGCGAAAAGAAATTTTCGAGGTGCATTTACGCCCGATAAAGACTGCAGAAACGCTGGACCTGGAATTCCTTGCCAGGCAGACTCCCGGATTCTCCGGGGCTGATATTGCCAACGTTTGTAACGAAGCAGCACTTATAGCAGCCAGGAAAGAAAAGAAAGCCGTTACCAAACAGGATTTCCTGGATGCGGTAGACCGTATCGTCGGGGGGCTGGAGAAAAAGAATAAGATCATCACTCCGGAGGAGAAAAAGACTATTGCATACCACGAAGCAGGTCATGCCACGGTAAGCTGGATGCTGGAACACGCAGCTCCATTAGTGAAAGTCACCATTGTACCAAGGGGGCAATCCCTGGGTGCTGCATGGTACCTGCCGGAAGAAAGACTGATCGTACGCCCGGAACAGATGTTGGATGAAATGTGCGCTACGCTTGGAGGTAGGGCTGCAGAGAAGGTAATTTTTAACAAGATCTCTACCGGTGCACTCAGCGACCTGGAAAAAGTAACCAAACAGGCGCGTGCCATGGTAACTATCTATGGTCTGAAC
>JABDLH010000051.1 GCA_013003145.1 Flavobacteriaceae bacterium
GGTGAATACATTGTGCAAACCCCGAATACCAACGGGAATTTCAGCATCTCTACGGTAATGATCAGCACTTTTTTCAATACCAGCGATGAGACAGAATCGATGAACTTTGAGACCTTTAAAGAGAACCGTATCACCATTGCAAATCGCTTGCTTTCTGACCGCAGTGGTACGGATGAGGGACTGGATGAAGATGGTTTCCCGCTGAGGTATGGTAAATCCAGCCAGGAGGTACTGTTACCTGCATTCTTTGCTGCCTATACCGGGCAGGATGTAGACCGGGTCAACCTGGATGCCTTCAGGGATATTCCTATCCCGAACTGGAACATAAAGTATACCGGTTTAATGCGTAACCAATGGTTCCGTAAGAAGTTCACCCGTTTTTCTTTAAGCCATGGTTACAGGGCGGCCTACAGTATCAACTCCTTCCAGACCAACCTGGAGCGGCAGAATAACCAATTTGATGCAGACACCGGTGATCTCCAGCCCGAGTTGCTGATCAATAACGTGGTCCTGACCGACCAGTTTAACCCCCTGATGCGGGTTGATTTTGAAACTAAAAGTTCGCTGAGCGTGCTGGCGGAAGTTCGTACAGATCGTGCACTTTCCCTGAGTTTTGATAACCAGCTGATGACGGAGATCAATGGAAAGGAATACACGGTAGGACTGGGATACAGGTTTAAGGATGTGCAATTTGTCACCAATATCGGTGGTGAAAAACAACGACTCAAGGGAGATCTTAACCTTAAAGCGGATGTAACCCTGAGAGACAATATCACTATTATCCGTAGCCTGGATATAGACAATAACCAGATCACCTCCGGGCAGAATTTATTGTCCGTGAAGTTTACTGCAGATTACGCCCTGAGTAAAAACCTGAATGCCTTGTTCTTTTACGATCATTCCTTTTCACAGTTTGCCGTATCCACTGCCTTCCCGCAGACTACGATCAATACCGGGTTTACGCTACGCTATAATTTCGGAAACTAGGCAGCTACAAGCGTTATTGGAGGTTGATGATGAGGTGCTGAATCTTAGCGCGTATTTCCTTTGTGCATTTTTGAAAACTTTAGAAGAAACAATTACATTTGCCACCTAAGCAAAACAAAGTAAAATGAATATACCGTCAGAACTTAAGTATACCAAGGACCACGAATGGATCCGTATCGAGGGCGATGTGGCCACCGTAGGTATTACTGATTTTGCCCAGGGAGAGTTGGGTGATATCGTATACGTAGAAGTGGAGACCCTTGATGAGACCTTGGATCAGGAGGAAGTTTTTGGAACCGTTGAGGCGGTGAAGACTGTTTCTGACCTTTTCCTGCCTTTAAGCGGGACTATCGTAGAATTTAATGAGTCCCTGGAGGACGAGCCGGAGAAAGTAAATTCTGATCCTTACGGGGAAGGGTGGATGATCAAAGTGAAAATGAGCGATAGCAGTGAAGTAGACGGTTTGATGTCTGCTGATGAGTACAAGGAGTTGGTAGGTGCTTAACACTTACAAATATACTATAGCATTTATAAGCTGGATGGTGATGATAACACTGCTCAGCTTTTTTTCTTTTTCAGCAGTAGACGATGAGATAAGCTTTCCGTTTATGGACAAGCTGGTTCATTTTGTATTCTATTCGGTGGCCGCTATCGCGCTCGGATTTGCGCTACGGGAGCGCAGCAGGGGTACAATGAGTTTCTCTAAAGCCCTCTTGGTTTCTTTTCTTTTCTCACTGTTGTTTGGTATAATTATTGAGGTATTACAAAGTACCTACACGACCTGGCGCAGCGGCGAATTGGCAGATGGAATTGCCAATGCCATCGGGGCGCTTACCGGTACAGCTTTCTTAAAGCTTCTTTTTTCCGGAAACCGGCAGTTAAAGTGGAAAATTTAATTGCAGGATTAGTAATAAAATAGTTAAATTAGCGAACACTAAACCAAAATGTATGGAACCCAAAAAGAATCCAAAAGCTGACTTGAGAAGAAATAGCAGCCTTTACTTCGTATTAGGGCTTGCGCTCGTGATGGCATTGGTCTACGTGGCACTTGAGTGGAAAACGTATGATGAAGCTCAGAATTACGATATATCTCTGAATGTCGAAGATCAACTTGATGAGGAAGTGCCGATGACGGAACAGATCAAGACGCCACCGCCGCCACCACCACCTGCTGCACCCGAAGTAATCGAGGTTGTTGAGGATGAAGAGGAAGTAGAAGAAACAGTGATCGAGTCTACGGAAACCAGCCAGGAAGAAGAAGTTATCGAGGTGGAAGATGTAGAAGTGGATGAGATGGATGAAGATATAGATGTGCCTTTCGCCGTGATCGAGGATGTGCCAATTTTCCCCGGATGTGAAAGTGCAAAAGATAAGAGGGCTTGCTTCAACGAAAAAATGCAGGACCATATCCGAAGAAATTTCCGCTATCCTGAAATCGCCCAGGAAATGGGGATTCAAGGTAGGGTAAACGTGATGTTTACGATACAGACAGACGGTAGTATCGGTAATATCCGTTACCGAGGACCTGACAAGAACCTGGAGGCAGAAGCGCTCAGGATCATCGAAAAATTACCTAAAATGACTCCCGGGAAACAAAGGGGTCGCCCGGTAAGGGTTCCTTTCAGTATCCCGATCACATTTAAATTGCAATAAGAATTATCTTTATAATACCAGGACCCCGGCAGCAGTGCCGGGGTTTTTTTATGGAATTTTCCCAACCGATTATTATAGTGTATTTTGTGCAGCATTAGCACCTTATATAAAGTAGCGATAAACAACTCCTTAAGATTGCAAACAAATCAATTGGGTGTTATCTTTGCACACTCAAAATTAACGCATGAAGACTGCGATCGGTGCGGCAAAAAATATAACCTGGTTGATGACATTGGCCGACTTTAAGGAAATCACAAAGGCCAGGTTGGCGATCAGCGTGGTTTTCTCATCCATTGCCGGATACCTGCTGGCTGCTACCGAGATCTCCGGTCTGTCATTGCTGCTCCTCGCTTTTGGGGGCTACTGCCTTGTTGGTGCTTCCAATGCTTTTAACCAGGTCATTGAAAGAGATCTTGACGCCCTGATGAAGCGCACCAAGAACCGCCCAATTCCCGCGGGAAGAATGAGTGTAAATACGGCCTTATTCCTCGGGATGCTCATGACTGTTTTGGGATTGGTGACCTTATACACCTTAAACCCGAAAACCGCCATGTTTGGCGCCATCTCTATCTTTCTTTATACCAGTGTTTATACACCTCTTAAAACGGTTACGCCGCTTTCAGTTTTCGTAGGAGCGATCCCGGGTGCTATCCCGTTTATGTTGGGTTGGGTTGCGGCTACGGACGAGTTTGGTATAGAGCCCGGCACTCTTTTCATGATACAATTCTTCTGGCAATTCCCACATTTCTGGGCCCTGGGCTGGATGCTTCACGATGATTACAAAAGGGGTGGTTTTAAAATGTTGCCAACAGGTAAAAAGGACAGGGGGACAGCCTTCCAGATCATATTTTACACCTTCTGGATGATACTGATTTCTGTAATCCCGGTATTCGGATTTACCGGTAAACTGCATTTGTCAGTCGTTGCCGGTGTCATCGTTTTCCTGATGGGGTTGGTGATGTTGTTTTTTGCCTTCAGATTATACAATAAAAGAGACAATACTTCTGCACGGCAGCTGATGCTGGCCAGCGTGAGTTACATCACCCTGATGCAGGTGGTATATGTCATCGATAAATTTTTATGGACATGGATTTAACACAAGGGACCGCACAGGAGAAGAATGCCCGTGCAAAGAAAATGATGTTGTGGTTCGGGATGGTCAGCCTTATTATGGGTTTTGCCGGTTGGACGAGTGCTTACATCGTCAGTAGCAGCAGGGAAGATTGGCTGAAGGATCTGACACTGCCGTCGGCCTTCTTTATCAGTACGGTCATTATCCTGGTCAGCAGCTTCACCTATCATTTCGCTAAGCGAAGCCAGGCCAGGGAAGCTAAGGCCACGAGTACCAAATGGTTGTTTGCCACCTTAGCACTGGGGGTACTGTTTATTGCGCTGCAGTTTGTCGGCTTTTCACAAATGGTGGCCCAGGGGTATTATTTCACCGGTCCAACCAGTAGTATCACCATGTCTTATATTTTCCTGATTGCCATGGTGCATATCGTTCACGTTGTGGCAGGGCTCATTTCACTGGGGGTAGTATTATACCGCCAAGTGAATGGTAAATACGCCAATGGAAACTTATTAGGGATGGAATTAGGGATCACCTTCTGGCACTTTTTGGGCCTGCTTTGGCTGTACCTGATTTTATTTTTCTATTTCTTTAATTGACAAAAGCGACAAAAGTTCGTTTTCCTAGGGATTTGGACTTTTGTTTGCTGGAAAAAAATGTAAATTTGCCAATATATTCTTAAAAAGACTTTATGGATACTTCGGTTACTCCGGCTGCGGAAGAAAATGTATGGGGAGGTGGCAACAAGCCCCTCGGTGCTAGTTACGGTAAATTGATGATGTGGTTCTTTATCGTGTCCGATGCCCTGACATTTTCGGGCTTCCTTGCGGCATACGGTTTCTCAAGATTTAAATTTATCGAGACCTGGCCTATAGCCGATGAGGTTTTTACCCACGTACCCTTTTTCCATGGGAACTACCCTATGTACTACGTGGCCTTTATGACATTCATCCTGATCATGTCTTCTGTAACTATGGTACTGGCCGTTGACGCCGGGCACCATATGAAGAAATCCAAGGTAGTGTTGTATATGTTCCTGACCATTATTGGGGGAGCGATCTTCGTTGGATCACAGGCCTGGGAATGGGCAACATTTATCAAGGGAGATTACGGAGCACTGGAGACCAGGGGAGGACGTATCCTGCAATTTGTCAATGCCGATACCGGCGAGCGTGCTGCCTTGGGCGACTTTGCCGCCAGCATTCCTGATGTTCGCCAGGAGCACCTGGAGCAGAACGGGGTCTGGTACTATGGAGATGATAGTTCCCTTCCTACTTACTCACTTAACGAAGTAGTTGAAGGATTTAAAAGTAATTCCAATATCCTTATAAGGACAGAGTTGCTGACCGATGAGCAGGAAAAAACCGTGCTGACCAGGGAAGAATCCCTGGAAAAGATAAAGGATGCAAGAATCGTTGTAGAAGGGGCTAACCTGGTTCGCAATGAATATGGAAGCAGGTTATTTGCAGACTTCTTCTTCTTTATTACAGGCTTCCACGGCTTCCACGTATTCTCCGGTGTTGTGATCAACATCATTATTTTCTTTAACGTGATCCTGGGGACCTACGAGCGCAGGGGACATTACGAGATGGTAGAGAAGGTTGGACTGTACTGGCACTTTGTAGACCTTGTATGGGTATTTGTATTTACATTTTTCTATTTGGTATAATCGTTCCCCGGTTTTCGGGAATTAAAACATATTATAGTTATCATGGCACACGAACACAAACTTGCTATTTTCAGAGGACGTCTGAAGTTTAAGTCGAACACCCAGAAGATCTGGGGCGTGCTCATCTTCTTAACCCTGGTTACAGCAGTAGAGGTGATTTTAGGTATCACAAAACCTTATATCCTGACCCATAAGTACTTTATAGGGATGAAGTTGCTCAACTGGATCTTTATCATCTTAACCCTGGTTAAAGCCTATTATATCGCATGGGATTTTATGCACCTCAGGGATGAGAAAAGCTCACTGAGGAGAGCGATCGTATGGACCCCTATTTTCCTGGTCTGCTACCTGATCTTTATCCTCCTCTTTGAAGCGGATTATATTTATACCGTGTATAAGGACGGCTTTGTAAAGTGGAATTTCTAAGACTTTATTAACAGTATCAAAAGACGGTTTCACAGCCGTCTTTTTTATTTTTGCACTGCATATGAAAAAGACGATCGTCTTAGTTGTTTTATTCATCTTCCCGCTGGTCGCATACCTCTTTTTTGCGTCGGGAGTAAATCGTTTTGGACGATTACCGGTACTTACCGAAAATATTGAGGACGTCAGCACTCTTGACCCGGGGACTACCTTCCAGGATAAGATCACAATTCTCGGTTTCCTGGGGTCAGACCTGGAATACAAGAAAGGCAATGCGTTTAACCTGAACCAGAAAATATACAAGCCATTTTACGAATTCGTCGACTTCCAGATGGTGATGTTGGTTCCTGAAGGATCCGAGGAGAAAGTAGAAGAATTGAAAAAAGATCTCGGCGCCTTGGTCGATATCAGTAAATGGAATTTCGTTTACGGAGATGAAGCGGAAATCAACCGTATTTTTAATTCCCTGGAGACCAACCTGCAGCTCGATGCACAGTTGGGTACGCCCTATGTTTTTATCATTGATAAGGAGCGGAAGCTAAGGGGCCGTACAGATGATGAGGATGAGGGAGTAAAATACGGCTTTAACGCTATTTCCGTGGCAGAGTTGAATAATAAAATGGAGGACGATGTCAAGGTCATCCTGGCCGAATACCGACTTGCCCTCAAGAAAAATAATGCCGACAGGCAGAAGTGATGCAAAAGAAGAATTATACCTACATATGGGTCTCCCTGGTGGTCCTCGTTTTCGGGATCATCTTTATTCCGCGTATTGTAGATCGAATTAAGGGGAGTGATATTGTTGAAAACGACCGGATGAGTAAAGAGAATGATCCGGATGTACTGGCGTATGTTATGCGTAATGGTGAACGGAGGAAGGTGCCTCCTTTTGCGTTCCGTAACCAGGACAGTTTATTGATCACCAATGAAGATTATAAGGGAAAGGTGTATATAGCGGAGTTCTTCTTTACCTCCTGCCCATCCATCTGCCCAATTATGAACAGGAACCTGGTGTCGCTGCAGGACCAATTCAGGGAATACGAGGAATTTGGTGTTGCATCATTCACCATTAACCCGGAATACGACACCCCCACGGTGCTAAAGGCTTATGCAGAACAGTACGGAATTACGGATATGGACTGGCACCTGCTGACCGGGGACAGGGAAGAAATCTATAAACTAGCCAACGAGGGCTTTAATATATTTGCGGCAGAAGCGGCAGAAGTCCCAGGCGGTTTTGAGCATTCTGGATTGTTTGCCCTGATCGATAAGGAAGGGTACATCAGGTCGCGCAAAGATAAATTCGGAAACCCTATCATCTATTACCGGGGAGCTATTACCCCGGAGCAGGGGACCAATGATCATGGTGAGACGGAACAGATCACTATGCTGAAGGAGGATATACAGAAACTTTTAGAAGAATAAGATGGACCAGCTTGCGCTTAGAGAGAAAAGATTAAACAGGTGGATCACTATTGTCTCCGTTTTGGTACCCCTTGTGGTAGCCATCTTGTTTGGTGTTAAGATCCCGGGAGCAGAACCATTGTGGTTCCTGCCGCCTATTTATGCCACGACTAACGGTATTACTGCGGTACTCCTGCTCCTGGCACTATGGGCTATAAAAAGCGGCAATCGGAAGATGCACCAGAGCCTGATGAATAGCTGTATTGCCCTTTCTGTGTTATTCCTGCTAATGTACGTAGCCTACCATATGACATCAGAATCCACCGTTTACGGGGGAGAAGGAGTTGTGCGGTATTTTTATTATTTTATCCTTATTACCCATATTATACTGTCCATAGCCATCATTCCCTTAGTCCTGAAAACTTATGCCAGGGCTTACCTCGGGAATTATGAATCACACCGAAAACTGGCTCGTATCACTTTTCCAATCTGGTTCTACGTGGCTGTCAGCGGAGTTATTGTTTACCTAATGATATCGCCCTATTATGTATTTTAATACCTACGAGAATAGAAAGATAAGTACAAGTCACAATTGGGTTAAGCCATTAGTGGGC
>JABDLH010000066.1 GCA_013003145.1 Flavobacteriaceae bacterium
GGTGAATTCCTCTGCCGTAGTTAATTGGTATAGTTCACCTTTAGCCATTTCTTTTTCCAGCACAGCAGATAGTTCTCGTGCCTTTTCCTCAATGATATAGTATTTAAACAGGGAATCGGACAAGGCTGTCAATGTTTTTTCCATTAACTCCCGCTTCAATTGTGCCTGCATGCTCGACATCGTCAGCAAACTCACTGCTATCAAAAATATAATCGACTTTTTCATCTCTTAGTTCTTTATGATATCATGGGAATAAAGCTGGGGCATTAACCTGCCCCAATCCCCGACGATACCCGAAATGGATAACGATCCGGAGGGGAGCACTGTATTGCTGAAGGATGCACTGGCATAGGTGTTCACAAGGGCTACCCGATTGTCATCAGAGATGGTTCGGCTGCCTAAGAAGGTCCGGCTACCGTCCGCGTTCACAAAGGCGACATTATTTACCCTTACGCGTTTACCTTCATAGTCGCCGCTTAAAAGTTGATCCAGGGTGACCTCTTCGGCTTGTACAACTATGTTTTGATCTATAATGACCGATCCCTCGGGATTTACCTGGTCAATGCTCTTCTGCCCGTTAAGGTTAGTGCCTGTCGCTGATTTTAGGTTTAACCTGATCTGATCCCCGATCTTAAACCTGCTGGGCAGCATAAACCTGAGCAGTATGCCTGCAGTTTCGTCCTGTAAATAAATGGTCTTATTATCCAAAACATTCAGGTCGGAAGAAATCACTCCTTCAACGTAATAATCCTCCGGGAAATACCAGTCTCCTGATTTACCCTCGAATAGTTCGCGAACGTCTTTCAGTTTATATATGATACCGGAATGCTGATCATCATCTTCCAGCATTACCTCCACACTTTTGTTATCCCCGGTGACCAATCCTGTGCTAAGGGCACTAATTTCAAATTTCACGGTGGCAGCTCCATTGAGGAACTGGTCATTTACAGGTTTAAAAATAATGGAGGCGGAAGTGGCTCCCGGAAGTAACTGTAAGCTAAGTTCATTAAGCGTTGGTTCCGGGGTGGTCTTATAACGTGTCCCGTATTCCATCCCTTCTGCAGCTATCATTTTCAGAGTGATCTGTTCGGTATTTTTCGTGGGTTGTGACAATTTCAGAAGAACAGTAATTCCTTCAGAATTATCTTCTTGAACCTTCAGGCTGGAGTATTCAAAATTTACTGAATTCATCTCTTCGGGCCGTGGTGCAATAATTACCAGAGCGGAGTGCTGTTCACCCATTTTAAATCCTGCAGGTACCTGGTAGAGTTGTAGCTGAAAGTCCTTTTCTTCTTGTTGTCCTGGTGTTTGCCTGTATAGGGTTAGCGTAACAAATTCTTGTGACTGTGAAAATGGAAGTGTTATAGTATTTCCTGTTAGTGGAGGATTAGTCGTAAAATCCTGGTTGTACTGCGCCTTCCCGGAAAACTTTAAATGTAAAGAGCCGTCAGCGGTCGCTTTAGGAGCGATCTTTACGCGAAGGACTAATGAATCTGAATTTTCTGTCAGTTGGTATTCGTTGTCTTCAAAGGTGATCACGGGGATGGATCCCTGGGATGGATCTGTTTCGCTGTCGGTAGGGTCACAGCCGTTCAATCCAAGGATAAGCATAGGAAAATAGAAAATGAGTCGGATAAATTTAGTTGTTTTCATCAGTATTTAAATGAGGTTAATAAAGTGTCGTGATGCATCCTGCATCGCGATCGGATTTCCATAGAGACGCCGATCATAACGTTTTGTTTCTTAATGTTTTGCCAATTATTTAAACTCTGAATAAACGCCCCGTCATAGCCCCCGGAATTGCTGAATTTTCCGTATTTTTAAATAAAAACTTGCGATGAAATCTTTATATCTCACCCTTTTATTCCTCGCAGTGATGCCGCTGCTTTATGCCGTGGAGGAAGACAGAATAATTAAAGGCAGGGTCACCGACGGATCAATGGCACTCCCCGGAGCTGAAGTACAGGTCGAGAATTCGGACAGGCTAGCCGTGACCGATGAACAAGGGTATTACCAGATCCGTGCAGCTGTAGGAGATATACTTTCTTTCAGCTATACCGGTTTTGAGACCAGGAGGATTTATGTAGAGGACGTAACCCGGATCGTGAATGTTGACCTATTGGTAGAATACAAAGAATTAGGAGGTATTACCATTACAGGCAGTCAACGTAAAAAGAGTAAGAATACCAAGGACGATTATTATTACGACAAGGAGATGCTCTGGACCGCCTTTGGCTATAAGGATCAAAGAGCTTTTAGCGGCAATGTGAGATTTCTCTATGATGACGAGATGACCAGTGCCGCATTGTGTGTTCTGGATATACTCAGGAACCAGTTTCCGGGTGTATCCATCAGGGGAAATTGTTCTTCCGGCGGTAGTGTGCAGATCCGGGGAGGAGGTTCAATCAGTAATAATACGCCGGCTATTTTTGATGTGGACGGACAGGTATTTACTGAAACCCCGGTGTGGATCAATCCAAATAATATAAAAAGGATTGCGGTCCTGAATAACCTGAATATGACTATACCCTACGGCGCTGCAGGGAATGGGGGAGTCATCGTTATCAATACGAATGTAAGTGGAGTTACGCCGGGAATGCTAAACCGCCCGGATCCGATGCGTTTCAATCCCCAATTGTACGACGGTAAGGTGTTGCAGGAAGAAGACCTGTTAAATAACGCCCCGGAATACCTGAAGACCCTGCATCAGAGCAACTCCTTTGCCGAAGCAGAGGCTACCCTGGAATCCTATAAAGAAGTATATAAGAGTTACCCGTATTTCTACCTGGATGCGATGGATTATTTTCTGTCGAACTGGGAAAATAAAGAATTTGCCACAAGGCTGTTCTCTGAAAACGTCCGATTTTTCGAGACTAATCCGGTTTTATTGAAGGCTGCCGCTTATCTCTACGAAAAACATGGACTTTCTGAAGAAGCCAAGGCGTTGTACAAGAAAATTTACAGCTTAAGAACGCACTATCCACAATCGTACCTGGACCTGGCCCACAGCTATCATTCTACCGGGGAAACCGCCAGGGCAGCTTCTCTTTTACTACGGTTGGGCGCCCTCTCCCAGGAAGGATTGATAAGAACGGATTCCGTGGAGTTCGATCCATTCTATGAACGGGAATTATTGGCATTTGATGAGCTTAGTGAGCAGGTTTCCCTGGGACCTAAATTGAAGAAACGCCTGAAAAAAGAAAACGAAGCATACTTAGGCGGAAAGCGAATAGTGCTGGAATGGAATGACAGTGAGGCAGAATTTGCAGTGCAGTTCGTCAATCCCAATAAACAGGTCTACGAATGGGAGCACAGTGCTGCTGCAGACCGTGATCTGATCCTGAATGAACAGCGTTACGGCTGGTCCTCCAAGGATTTTTTCCTGGATGATACGTTAAATGGTAATTGGCTGATCAATGTTCGTTACCTTGGGAACAGGGCTGCAACCCAGAGTTACCTGAAAGCTACTTTTTATAATGATTACGGCCTGGCAACACAGAGCGCAAGGTCATATGTATTAACGCTTCGGGTTAAAGGAGCGGGGCAGCAACTGGCGCAATTCGGTAATTAGGACCAGTGTACTGTGCTACTGAATGTGCATTTCCATGTGTGCTAAAGACATCCCGTCCATAAAAATTGAAATAAAAAAACCTGTACTCCGACCCGGGGGATAATTCCATTCATCATTATGGGCAGGTCAAAGCACAGGTTAACAGACTATTCAGCTATATGTTGTTTTCTTTCTTTCCATAGCGTAAGCCGGGCCGGCCTCAGGACAATATTTCCGCCCCCGGTGAAGAATAGCCCGATAGATACGATAATGTAAATTGCAAGCAACTCCACCGCCCAGCCGCCATTTTCGTTAAGTGCGAAAATGAATTCGGTCTGAGTGAGCAACAGGGCTACCAGCATATTGAACGCCAGGACCAGGCTGGCCAACCGGATCCGGTAACCTGCAATAATGAGCAGGGGCGCGATAATCTCACCGAGATAAACGCCATAGGCGAAGAAACCCGGAAGTCCGTTTAATTCTAATAATTCTTTAATAAATCCAAGCCCGTAAAATAGTTTGCCAATTCCATAAATGAGCATGGTGAATCCGATGACCAGGCGGATAAGAAGAAGTCCGAAATCATTGTTTGTTTTCATAGTAGTACGTAATTAAAAATGGTTTAAGTGAATTGATAGGAATAATAAATTCCGAAGTTGAACAGCTGTAGCTGTGCATTATTGAACTGATCAGCTTGTAGAGCGATTCCGTAAGCCGAGTCAGATTTAGTTAGTCCAAGACGTAATTGCTGCAGTCCGCGTTGAAACTCTTTTGGTGTCAGGTTCCCGGAGGTTTGAAACCTGATATGACCAGAGACCTGGGTGCTGATCCAGGGTTTAAATTCTAATAATATAAGTGGTTCAAGGCTATAGTGGTTCTGAAGAGTTAGTCCGACAGAATAAATCATCAAAAAGCGATCTTGTCCTAAAGTCAGCTGGGTTGCGATCGTAGCGAAGGTCCCGGGGTTTTTAATTC
>JABDLH010000111.1 GCA_013003145.1 Flavobacteriaceae bacterium
ATATATTCTTTAGGAGTGAGGGTGTCTGCATGCTTGTGATAGTTGGGAAGTCTTCCCCCAAAGGCAATACCTCTTAGATTTAATTTCTCACAGAGTTCTTTGCGATAATCGTAAAGCCGTCTCCCTAGCCGCAGGCCCCGGTATTCAGGTTTAATGAAAACATCGATCCCGTAAAGGGTATCTCCCTCGTCTGTATGTGAATCAAAAGTGTAATTCTCCGTGATCTCCTTATAGGTATGCTGATCGGAAAGCTTGTCGTGATCCGTGATAATAGAGAGCGCACATCCTGCGATTTTCTCATTTATTTTGATCACTACCTGGCCTTCCGGGAATTTACGGATGAGACTTCTGATCTCTGCCTCTCGCCAGTATTCATCAGGCATAGACGGATAGGCCTCTATCATGGCCAGTTTTAGTTCCTTATAATCTTTCAGCTTAAGGTAAGTAAGCTCTATATTCTCTATGTCTTCAATGTTCATGGCAACCTTCGTCTTATTAACGCTCAAAGATACGTGCTAAAAGATCATCTTTTACGGAAAATCACGGGAGCTCCGGTGACATCCTGTGCTTGGTACCCTGCTCAAAGTCGTAAGCGATCTGTAACAATACAGGTTCTGTCCATGCTTTCCCGAAAATAGAGATGCCCACCGGGAGACCGTCTAATTGTCCCATGGGTAAGGTGATATTAGGATAGCCTGAAATAGCGGCAGGTGAACTACTGGAAAACTGGAAATTATCACCGTTGGTAAGGTCGGTTTTCCATGCCGGGCTCCCTGTAGGTGCAATGATGGCGTCCAGCTTAAGCTCATCCATTACTTTGTCAATTCCTTCTTCCCGACTTAATCTCTGCATACTGGCCAGTGCTTCTTTGTACTCCTTGGAATCCAGGTCTCCCTTTTCCTGGGCCTGGTTCAGAAGGTCGTGGTCAAAATATTGCATCTCTATGCTGTCTGCTTGAGTCTGCCGGATAAGATCTTCCAGGTTTTTAACAGCTGCATCCTCCCCTAAAGAAGCAAAATATTCGTTTAATCCATCTTTAAATTCGTATAGCAAAACCTGGAAAGAATGTCTCCTGGCTTCGGAGGGCATGATTTCGTCTACAGGGACCAACTCAGCTCCGCGCGATTCAAAATAGGTTTTGGCCTTTTCCATAACTTCCTGCATGCGCACATATCCATCTATAGGAGCCGTGTAGTAGCCGATACGCTTACCTTGGATCCCGTCCGGGTTGAGAAATTGTGTATAATCATCGTAGATCTTCCTCCCTGGCTGTGTAGTTTTAGAGTCTGCAGAATCTACCTGGGTCAGTACCCCAAGGGTGATGGCAGCATCTCTTACCGTCCGGGCCATAGGTCCGCCTGTGTCCTGGGAAAACGAGATCGGGATAATTCCACTACGGCTAATCAATCCTACTGTAGGTTTTATACCTACAATACCGTTGTTATTGGAAGGGCAGACTATAGAGCCATTCGTCTCCGTACCTATGGCGACCACGGATAAATTGGCAGCTACCGCAACAGCAGAACCCGAGCTGCTACCGCATGGATTCCTGGTCGTGTCATAAGGGTTTTTAGTCTGTCCGCCAAGTCCACTCCAACCGCTGGAGGAAAACCTGGAATGGAAATTGGCCCACTCACTCAGGTTAGCTTTACCCAGGATTATGGCGCCCGCCTCCCTGAGTTGTGCGGCAAGGGGACTGTCTTCTTTAGGGTATGAATCTTTCATGGCCCTTGCCCCGGCCGTAGTCGGCATAGGGTCGGCGGAGTTGATATTATCTTTTAAGAATACCGGGATGCCGAATAGCGGACCTTTCATCGCGTTGTTCTCCAGCTGTTCATCCATTGCGGCAGCAATATCCATGGCCTTGGGATTAAGGCTGATCACGGCATTTAATTCCGGGCCATTGAAACTTAAGTCGTCAGCCCGGTCCAGGTAAAATTTGGTGACCTCGCTAACCGTAAATTTGCCTGATTGATAGCCCTCGTGGATATCCTGTATCGTCACCTCTACAGGAAGGTTTAAACTTTTGGGAGCATCTTCCGTTTTATCTGTCTTGCAGGAAGAAATAAGAAAAAATAGGCACAGGGATAGTGCCATGGTCGGGATTGCGGTAACTTTCATTCAGAAGGATTTTTAGCCCGGCCGGTATTTTTGGTCATGGCTGTTTCTCTTCGGCTGAAGTTACTAAAAAATATTTCCTGGTAAAAGAGGGATATTAGTATTGCAGGCTCTGCAGAACTACCAGGGAATCACAATTCTGAACCTGGAGAATAGCGGCCCTTTCCTTGATATTTCCTTCTATCACATAGCTCTTACAAGGCTTAGCTTCGGTATTACTGGCGCCGAAATCGATATCCCCTTCTGTAAAGAAGTACTGTACCGTGGCGGAATCAAGCAATGCGTCTAACCCCTGGTTCCTTATTTCCTCAGAATAGGTGTACTGTTTGGAGCGGATGTCTTTAAGCACCCTGCAATTCGGTAAATAACAAAAGGATGTCCCGGTTTCTTCAGATTTTTTCCGCAAAAATATAGCGAGGAAAATCAGCCCGATGGAAAGACCGAATAAGAAAAACCCAAGACGTTTAATAAATGGCATGCTTAAAAAATAAGAAAGTTAATATCGCTGTACTTAAGGTCGAACCATTCACCTACAGTACGATTTGTGAGAATCCCGTGGTACATGTAGAGCCCGTTACGCAGACCCTTATCAAAACGCAAGGAGTTTTCTAAGCCTCCTTCTTCACCAATTTTCAGTAGGTAGGGGGTAAATATATTACTGATGGAAAGCGAAGCTGTTTTTGGGAACCGTGCTGGCATATTGGGAACCCCGTAATGCAGTACACCGTATTTTTCCCGGACGGGTTTATCGTGGGTAGTAAGTTCGCTGGTTTCAAAACATCCACCCATATCTATACTTACGTCAATGATCACGGCACCTTTTTTCATATGCTCCACCATGGTCTTGGTCACTACGACCGGGGCCCTGTCTATACCGCGCATCGCCCCTATGGCGACATCACATCGCTTTAATGCTTTTAGCAGGTTTTTGGGCTGCAAGGTAGAGGTATAGAGTGTCTGTTTCAGATTGGTCTGAATATTCCTCAGTTTGGTCAGCGAATTATCAAAGATCTTCACATTAGCACCAAGTCCAATGGCAGAACGCGCGGCATAATGCCCTACAGTTCCGGCCCCAAGGATAACTACTTCAACCGGTGGAACCCCGCTGATATTACCGAACATCAGCCCGCTACCGTGCTGGTTGTTCGCCATGATCTCGGCTGCGAGAAGTATTGATGATATTCCGGCAATTTCGCTCAGGGACCTGATGGCCGGGAATTTCCCGTCCTCATCCCGGATATATTCAAAGGCTATGGCTGTAATCCTTTTTTTAGCCAATGCTTCAAAATACTTTTTTGATTGTGTTTTGATCTGCAGGGCCGAGATAAGGTTGGCCTGCGGACTAAGCATCTCGATCTCGGAAAGGGTAGGGGGTTCTACTTTCAATACAATCGGGCACGAAAATACTTTTTTTGTATCCCGGGTCATAGTAGCCCCGGCATTGGTGTAGTTAAGATCTGAAAAATTTGCGCCTTCCCCGGCCCCGCATTCGATCATCACCTTGTGACCATGGGCCGTAATTGCGTTTACGGCATCAGGGGTGAGACATATTCTTTTTTCCTGTAGTTGACTCTCCTTGGGAATCCCGATATACAGTTCTCCTTTTTGTTTTAGGATTTCCAGGGTTTCTTCCTGTGGCAGGAGTTGATGTTTGCTGAAAGGCGATGAAGGTTGGTTCATAGGATGTACATCTGAGAATACCCGTCAGTAAGCAGCATTGGTCTGCCGGGAGCATTTCAAATTTACGACTTTTTGTAGAATGTAAAAGGAAGATCTTAGAGAGTAGTCTCGCGTTCAATAGCGCGTTCTACTTTCTGATTTTTTTTGGCTTCTCTTTCGGCTTCCTTCTCGCGAAGTGCTTTAAGTTCGGCATCCATGGCATCCAGGTCTATCCCGTGCACATACTTATCGTAGAGCTTAATACGAATCAGGTATACAAAGGGGATGACGATCATACAGAAAGGTAATAACCAAAGAACATTTTCAGTATCAATGAATTTATCACCTTCAATTCCTTCAAATATTTGAAAGGCATACATCAATACCGGTATGATGATAATGTGGTACCACCAATGCTTGCAAGTGAAGAACCAGATGAGCAAGAGGTAAAAGGGCACAACTTTACCCAGCATGAACCAAATAAATACATTGACGTTCGGGAAACCGTTGTTTCCAATGGTGATTCCTAATAAATTGATGGAATCATTTTCAGGAACATATTCGTGCAGCTTAAAAACGAAAGGTGAAATAACAATTAGTAAAGCCATCAATGACTCTACAATTATTCTTCTTTTCGCTTTTACATTTCTATCGGTTAGCTTGTTCTTCATTATATAAAGGGGGTAATATATAAAGCTACAACGAAAAAAAGGGCAATTTATGATTGCCCTTTCTAAAAATTCGAAAAAGAGGATGAATTAATTGCGTTTATCGCCGTTAATGATCTTTGTCTTGTCAACACTCTTTTTGTCACCGTTGATAATTTTCGTCTTATCAACGCTTTTCTTGTCACCGTTTATAATCTTTGTTTTGTCTACTCCTTGCTCATAGAGACCATCCTCAGCGGCGGTGTTTTGAGTACAGGAAGCAACCAGGAACAAAGAACAGGCGAACAAGCCAAAAAATACCTTTCTTGTGTTCATCGTACAAGTTTTAAGTTAATTATTCGGTTCCATTT
>JABDLH010000118.1 GCA_013003145.1 Flavobacteriaceae bacterium
GTATGTCGCTCAGGTACTTAGCAAGAGCCAGGGCAGTAGCCATCTTAGCAAATTCTGAAGGCTGCAGGTTAAATACACCGAGGTCATACCATGAAGTGGCTCCGGCAATGGTTTTTCCAAAGACGAAAAGGCCCAATAAAAGGACCATGGAGATGATATAGAAGATACTGGCAAATCGTTCATAGCTGTTGGCTTCAAGGGCCAGTATAACGATAATCGCAGCAAAAGACACCACGATATACAGCATCTGTTTCCCGTACAATTGTCCAAGGTCAAAAATAGAGGGGTTGTTTTCAGTGAATGTACTGGAGTAGATATTCAGCCAGCCGATACCGACAAGCAGTATATAGAATAGAACGGTTAGCCAATCGATTCGTTTTAATATGCTTTTACCAGACATATTCATTGATCTTGAATTCCTCCCCACTCAGAGGTTTGGCGTATTCGTGTTCCAGGGTCTTATCCAGCATCCTTTTTTCCAGGTCTTTCCTCGTGATTTCCCCCTTGATATATTTCTCGATCAAAAGAGAGGCAATGTGCCCGGCGTACCGGGATCCGTAATAGCCATTTTCAATGTAAACGGCTATAGCGATCTGGGGATTATTTACAGGCGCAAAAGCGACAAATACCGAGTGATCGGTCAGCTGTGTCCTCACACCATCAATCTTGGTGAAATTTTCAACAGTCCCGGTCTTCCCGGCGATCTCTATCCCCGGAATTTGTAGCCATCTGGCAGTACCTTTAGTATAAACATCGGCCATACCCTGGATCACCGGGTCAAAATGTTGAGGGGAAATGGTCGTTTTCTTTTTCTCTGTAAATTCGGGGATGCTGATATCCTTGCCCCCGATCTGCTTGATCACGTGTGGAGTATAATAAAATCCCCTGTTGGCAATTGCAGCGGTCATGTTTGCCAGTTGTATGGGCGTCGCGGCAATCTCTCCTTGTCCGATCGAATTAGATATAATATAGCTCGATGACCAACGGTTGTCCCCGTATACCCTGTCATAATATTCCTTACCGGGAATCCTTCCCTTTCGCCCAGTGGGAAGATCATAACCGAGGTAATCCCCGAGGCCGAAACTTTTCATGTGCTTTTCCCAGACATCCATTCCCTTGTCCGTGGTCTCAAACTTATCGTAGATTTTGCGGAAGGTGCCTGCAAAATAAGCATTACAGGAATTATAGATTCCACTGTTCATGGTTCGCATACCACCACCGCAATGACACCCCCTTAGTGTTCTGCCGACGTAGAAGCCGTTGTAACACCGGATCGTAGTGGAAGGGGAGATCACCCCTTCTTCTAATGCGACCAGTGCATTAAGCGTCTTAAACGGCGATCCGGGGGAGGGTTCTGCCAGGATAGAACGGTCCCAGGTGGGCTTAGAGATCGAATCGTAGTGTAGCTTGCTGTAGTTCTTAGATCGCTGTCGGCCTACTAAGAGCGAAGGGTCATAGGTTGGGCCGGATATCATTGCCAGGATCTCTCCTGTTGCGGGTTCAATAGCGACTATGCCGCCTCGTTTCCCATGCATGAGTTGTTCCCCGTATTCCTGCAGGTCTTTATCCAGGGTAACCCTGATTTCCTGTCCTTGCTGGGGTAGGGTGTCCAGGGCTCCATCTTTATAGGGACCTATATCCCGGTTAAACCTGTCTTTCTGTATATATTTAACTCCCTTTCTTCCGCGTAGTACTTCTTCGTATTGCTTTTCAATCCCTGTACGCCCGGTAAGTTCTCCCTGTACGTAATATGGATTCCGGGCAAGGTCACCCTCATTCACTTCACTGATGTATCCCAAGACGTTGGCTCCGCTATTTGTAGTGTAATATCGCAGGGATCGTTTCTGTATATAGAACCCTTCGTATTTACGCATTTTTTCCTGCAGACGTGCGTAATCTTCCTTGGAGAGTTGATGTACCAGTACAGAAGGCAGCCTGGGAGAATAAACCCTTGCTTTTTTCAATTTGGATTTAAAATCTTCTTTTTCAATCCCCAGTAATCCACAGAATTCGAGGGTGTCCAGTGGTTTCACTTCCCTGGGAATAACCATTACGTCATAGGCCGGCTGGTTGGCGACCAGTAGGGCTCCGTCCCTGTCATAGATATATCCCCTCTCCGGATAGTCATAGATCGCCTTTATCGCAGGGTCTTCGAGCACCTGGTTAGGAGAGAAGCTGAATATCTGCAAATAGGACAAGCGTCCTATAAAGACGATGCCTACAATAATAATAATGGAGGATAGCAGGATTTTTTTCATCACTCGTTTTAGACTTCCGGAAAATTAAGGGCTATTCTTTTCGTACACTGAACAGGGTCCTGAATAACAGGCAGACGACCAGTGTTGCCGCCCCGGTAAATACCACCTTTTTCAAAATTAACAGCAAATTGGAGAAACTAAAAATTTCCAATGTAAAGAATAACAGGTGGTGTGTTATTATCAATAACGCCAAAAATGTGATTTGTTGTATCCGGGTAGTGTTACTTAGCTTAAAGGATTGAAATTCAAAGTTCACCCCGAAAACAAATCGCATAATCGCAGGCCTTAGGTATGCGATGGTCACGGACGAAGCCGCATGAAGAGCCATGGTGTCAGAGAAAATGTCAATGATAAGTCCTAGTAGAAAACTAATGCTTATAAAAGCGGAGCGGTTCTCCTTGATGGGGTACCAATATAGGAACAGTATATAGACCATGGGATTGATGAAGCCGAAAAAATTGAGCTTGTTGAACACCAAAACCTGGGCCGCGATCAGCAGCAAAAACCGGAGGGCATTCATCAAATAGGAATTACCGCTCATCGTCTATCTTAGCTTCAAGTTCGCGAATCTCCGGACCATCGGTATTCAGGATCACATAAACATTCCTAAGGTTGGTCATATCATTAAACAGGGCAACATCAATGCTATAAAAGCTCTTGGATTGGTTAAGATCAAATTTTTGAATCGTACCGATAGGGATATCCTCGGGGAAAATACTGGACATGGCCCCGGTCACTATAGTGTCGCCTATAGTCAGGTTCACCAGTCGGGGAATATCCTCCAGCTGTACCACATTGTAATTCTTGCCATCCCAGGTCAGGGAACCAAAATAAGAGGTATTCTTAATCTTAGCATTGATCGTAGACTTGGCGTTGAGGATACTCTGTACCGTGGCAAAGTTTGCCGTAGTGTGTTCCACGATTCCCAGGACCCCCTCAGGAGATATTACTCCCATATCCTGTTTAAGGCCGTCTTTGGAACCTTTGTTCAGGGTTAAGTAGTTATTGGGTAAAGCGTAACTGTTCTTAATGATCTGGGCAGTCGTAATTGTATACTTAAGCTGGGAAGTATCCTGTAAAACTGTATCGATATCTGGATGATTAGCTAACGCTCTTCGCAATCGCTGGTTCTCCTCCAGGAGCTTCTGGTTCTCTGAACTGAGGTTGAAATAGCTACTGATGTTGCTCGACTTTTCATAAATAGATCCCGAGATATAGTTCGCAGAGTTAAATACCCTGGACCTGTGATAAGATCGGGATTGAACTGTAAATGAAATGGCGAGAATCATGAAAAACAAATACAGCAAGGTAGTCTTGTAGCGTACAATAAAATTGATGATCTGCTGCATGTACTAGTCCTGTTGTGGTGACGGATTTCCGGGGTATTATTGATGGCTCCCGGCTCGGTCTATGTATTTCTTCAGATTACTTGATAAGGATGCTTTTATACCGCTCCAGGTTTTTCAAGGCGATCCCTGTACCACGTACTACTGCACGTAACGGGTCTTCTGCAATGTAAACCGGGAGGTCTGTCTTCTGGGATAGACGCCTGTCCAGTCCCCGCAACATGGATCCTCCACCTGCCAGGTATATTCCCGTGTTATAAATATCTGCCGCTAATTCCGGGGGTGTCTGGGACAGGGTCTCCATAACAGCATCCTCTACCCGTAATATAGATTTGTCCAGGGCTTTCGCGATCTCACGAAAAGAAATTTGGACCTGCTTGGGTTTCCCGGTGAGCAAGTCGCGTCCCTGTACAGACATATCGTCCGGGGGCGATTGCAGATCCTCCGTAGCAGAACCAATCTGGATTTTAATATTCTCAGCTGTACTTTCCCCCACGTATAAATTGTGTTGGGTACGCATATAATAGATGATATCGTTGGTGAAGACATCACCTGCGATCTTAACCGACTTGTCACAAACAATTCCTCCAAGGGCAATGACTGCAATTTCGGTAGTTCCTCCACCTATATCTACAATCATGTTTCCTTTAGGTTGCATAATATCTAACCCTATCCCTATGGCTGCGGCCATAGGCTCGTGGATCAGGTATACTTCCTTCCCGTTCACTCGTTCTGCAGATTCTTTTACCGCACGCATCTCAACTTCAGTAATCCCCGAAGGGATACAAATCACCATCCTTAAAGCAGGAGGGAACCATTTCTTCTTTAAAGCCGGAATGTTCTTGATGAACATATTGATCATCTTTTCAGATGCATCAAAATCGGCAATCACACCATCCTTCAGTGGCCTGATGGTCTTAATATTTTCATGGGTTTTACCCTGCATCATGTTGGCTTCTTTACCAACGGCAATAATTTTCCCGCTGATGCGATCACGGGCAACAATAGAAGGGCTGTCAACAACAACCTTATCGGCATGTATGATCAGGGTGTTAGCCGTTCCGAGGTCTATGGCTATTTCCTCAGTTAAGAAATCGAAAAATCCCATTATATATTAAGTTTGGTTTCAGTTCACGGGGTGCAATATCGTCAAATGTAATGAAATTAATGTTTAAAATGACGAGTGCCTGTCATTACCATAGCAACACCATTTTCATTGCAATAATCGATGCTCAGCTGGTCTTTTATGGAGCCACCCGGTTGTATAACGCTGCGAATACCACTTTTATGCGCAATCTCCACACAATCAGGGAATGGGAAGAATGCATCACTGGCCATGGCAGCACCCTGCAAGTCAAATTCAAAGGATTTTGCTTTATGAATCGCCTGGTTCAATGCATCTACCCTGGAGGTCTGCCCGGTTCCACTGGCGCACAGTTGTTTGTTCTTAGCCAGGACTATGGTGTTAGACTTGGTATGCTTACAGATGCGCGATGCAAACAACAGATCTTCAATTTCCTGCTCGCTGGGTTTCTTGTCCGTGGCGTAGTTAAGATCGGAGAGCTGGTCGGTCTTCGCATCCTTATCCTGTACCAGTATTCCATTGAGGCAACTCCTGACAATCGTCTCCGGTAATTCTACCTGGTTCTGTACCAGTAGGATTCGGTTTTTCTTTCCTTTGAGGATTTCAATAGCCTTATCCGTAAAAGAAGGGGCGATCACCACCTCGCAGAATAAAGAATGAATGAGTTCGGCAGTATGTTCGTCGAGCTCGGTATTAGCGATCAGGATACCGCCAAAAGCTGATACCGGGTCTCCTGCCAGGGCATCCTTGTATGCCTGGGCCAGGGTAGGGCGTGTAGCCACTCCACAGGCATTGTTATGTTTCAGGATGGCGAAGGTAGGATCATCACCGCGGAATTCTTCCATCAGCTGCACAGCGGCATCAACATCTAACAAGTTGTTATAGGATAATTCCTTACCGTGTAGTTTGGTAAACATGGCATCAAAGTCCCCGTAAAAGAATCCTTTTTGATGCGGGTTCTCCCCATATCGCAATACCTGGCCTTTGTCTTCGCTGATCTTCAGAGCCGTCTCATCCCCAACTTTGTTGAAGTAATTGAAAATTGCGGTATCATAATGTGAGGATACTTTAAAGGCACGAGTCGCAAACTTTTTACGGTCCTCCATGGAAGTTTCCCCGTCTTTTTCTTTCAGTAGCTCAAGGAAATCCTGGTAATCTTCCATAGAAGACAGGCAAACCACATCCTTAAAATTCTTCGCGGCCGCCCTGATCAGGGAAATTCCGCCAATGTCTATCTTTTCGATAATATCTTGTTCAGAAGCTCCGCTTGCCACGGTCTTCTCAAACGGGTAGAGGTCTACAATCACGATATCGATCTGTGGGATCTCGAATTCCTGCAGCTGGGCTACATCACTTTCATTATCCTGCCGATTTAAAATACCCCCGAACACTTTTGGATGCAGCGTCTTTACGCGTCCCCCGAGAATGGAAGGATAACTGGTTACATCTTCTACAGCAGTTACGGGAATCCCGAGGTCCCTGATAAATTTTTCTGTACCCCCGGTAGAGTAGAGTTGTACGCCGAGAGCGTTGAGTTTTTTGACAATTGGTTCCAGCCCTTCTTTGTGAAAAACGGAGATCAGTGCGGATTTGGCCTTTTTTATAGTGCTCATTTTTATCTGCTTAGCGTTAGATGTTCAGGCAGACAAAAGTACTTTATTTATATAAAAAGGGGGGCTTCCTTTATCAACAAAACACGAAAGTTTTAAAGAATATTAGCTACTTCCTTATTTATGAATTCCAGGAAACGCTCATCCTCGTCCGTGAAAGGATCCGGTACGTTAGAGTCTATATCTATTTGACCAATGTTCTTTCCATCGAGGAAGAGGGGTACCACGATCTCGGATTTCACTGTAAGACTACAGGCGATGTAATTGTCCTGGGCACTCACATCCGGCACCACGAAATTCTGGTTGCTTACAGCGACTTGCCCGCAAATGCCTTTTCCGAACGGGATCACTGTATGGTCCGTAGGGGCTCCGGCATAGGCTCCCAGTTTTAACTGTTCCTTTTCTCCGTCCCTGAAATAGAAGCCTACCCAGTCATAATGAGGGACGGTCTCCTTGAGAAGGTCGCAGATGGCCTGCATACGTTCTTCGGCCGATTTTTCTTCCTGTAATATAATGCCTTTAATGGCGGGGCGCAATGCGTCGAACATGGCTTCTTTTTTTTTGCAAAATTAGTTAATAATATGGCTCTTGCTGCCAAGTATTTAAAAACAAAAAACCGTCCCGGGTTATCCCAAGGACGGTTTTTATACTATTGCCGTATGGGCGGTTGATCTTACATCATTCCGGGCATACCTCCACCCATTGGTGGGGCTGGAGGGTTGTCCTCTTTGATGTCTGTCAGGGCGCATTCTGTTGTCAGGATCATTCCGGATACAGAAGCAGCATTTTCCAGCGCTATACGGGTTACCTTCTTAGGATCGATGATCCCGGCCTTCATCATGTCTACATACTTCTCAGACTTGGCGTCATAACCGTAATCGTTTTTGCCTTCGTATACTTTTGCGACTACTACAGAGCCTTCTCCTCCGGCATTTTCAACGATAGTTCTCAGCGGAGCTTCGATAGCTCGGGCTACGATCTGTATGCCTGTTTCCTCATCAGCATTCTCTGGCTTTACTTTAGAAAGGGAAGCTTTAGCCCTGATCAGGGCAACACCTCCACCAGACACTATACCTTCTTCAACAGCAGCCCTGGTAGCATGCAATGCATCGTCTACCCGGTCTTTCTTCTCCTTCATCTCAACTTCAGAAGCTGCACCTACATAAAGTACGGCTACACCGCCGGCCAGTTTAGCCAGGCGTTCCTGTAGTTTTTCTTTATCGTAATCAGAAGTAGTCGTTTCTATCTGGGCTTTGATCTGGTTTACGCGAGTCTTAATGTCTTTCGCATTACCTGATCCGTTTACGATCGTAGTGTTGTCTTTATCGATGGTTACTTTTTCACAAGTACCCAACATGTCTATAGTAGCATTCTCCAGGGAGAAACCACGCTCTTCAGCGATCACTGTACCTCCGGTTAGGATAGCGATATCTTCTAACATTGCTTTCCTGCGGTCTCCAAAGCCCGGGGCCTTAACGGCAGCGATCTTAAGTGATCCGCGCAGCTTGTTCACTACCAGTGTAGCCAAGGCTTCACCGTCAACATCTTCTGCGATGATAAGTAGTGGCTTTCCTGATTGCGCAACTGGCTCCAATACCGGGAGCAAGTCCTTCATAGTAGAGATCTTCTTGTCAAAAAGAAGGATATATGGATTGTCCAATTCTGCGACCATCTTTTCAGAATCGGTCACGAAGTAAGGAGACAGGTAACCGCGGTCAAACTGCATACCTTCCACTACATCCACATAGGTGTCTGTACCTTTTGCTTCTTCAACAGTGATCACTCCTTCTTTTCCAACTTTCCCGAAAGCTTCAGCGATCAGTTCCCCGATAGTTTCGTCGTTGTTAGAAGAGATAGAAGCTACCTGCTTGATCTTTTCAGAAGAATCTCCAACTTTCTTAGTCTGCTTAGCCAGGTCTGCTACGATGGCCTCAACAGCTTTGTCAATACCGCGTTTCAGGTCCATTGGGTTGGCTCCTGCGGCAACGTTCTTAAGTCCCTCTTTTACGATAGCCTGTGCAAGAACGGTAGCAGTAGTGGTACCATCACCTGCAAGATCGTTGGTTTTGGAAGCAACTTCCTTAACCATCTGGGCGCCCATATTTTCCAGGGCGTCCTTTAATTCAATTTCTTTCGCTACGGTAACCCCGTCTTTAGTTACAGAAGGAGAGCCAAAGGATTTGCTGATAATTACGTTACGACCTTTTGGTCCTAAGGTAACTTTTACGGCATTTGCCAGGGCGTCAACTCCTCGTCTGAGGCCATCGCGTGCTTCGATGTCAAATGTTATATCTTTTGCCATTTGTATATAGTTGATTTTAAGTTTATATAATTGCTAAAATGTCACTCTCGCGCATCATCAGGTAATCAGTACCATCAAGTTTTAACTCGGTACCGGAATATTTTCCATAAAGAACAGTGTCGCCCACTTTGACGGTGACTTGTTCATCCTTGGTACCTGGGCCAACGGCCACTACTTTCCCCTGTTGTGGTTTTTCTTTAGCCGTGTCGGGAATATACAGACCCGAAGCAGTTTTTGTCTCTGCTGCCATGGGCTCAATAAGAACCCTATCAGCCAATGGTTTGATGTTTACTTTAGCCATCTTATTTTAGTTTTTAATATTTAGTTTAAAATTCCGTTTTCAATAGGCAGAAATTGTGCCACTGCCGAAAAACTGACAATATGTGAAACAAAAAATGCCAGCTTGTCATTTTGCTGGCATTTATTTGTTCTTTATAGCGTTAAGTGCTTACTGCTGATCAGGATCGGCAGGAGTTTGCTGAGTTTCCGGGAGTGTTTCCGGTACTTCTTCAGGAATAGTAGTTTCAATGTCATCTCCCTGTAGTAATCGTGAATCCGATTCACCAAAATTTTCTTTAAGGGCAACATTGGATAACAGGATCAGTACGATCAATAAGGCTGCCAATGTCCAGGTGCTCTTGTCTAAAAAGTCCCCGGTCTTCTTTACGCCACCAACTACTTGGCTGCCTCCGCCTCCGAATGAAGATGATAATCCGCCGCCTTTAGGGTTTTGTACCATGACCACGAGAACAAGCAAAAAGCATACTACGATGATCAGCACCAGGAAAATAGAAAATGTACTCATTTCTTAATTGTCTTTTTGTAATTTTTTCACCGCTTTTATGCGGTCCGCAAAGAAACTACTTTTTTCCGGATATTTCAAACTTAAAATCTTATACGCCTGGATGGCATTTTTATACTTGCCCTGCTCCAGGTAGACTTTAGCCAGCGTCTCTGTCATAAGCTCCGTTTTATCGAGCTTCGTCGATGCTTTGATGTCTACTTTGGGCTGAGATTCCTGTTGCCTGTCTATCTTGGGATTGTTCTTTATAAACTTATCTATCAATTCAAACTTCTCCTCTTTAGTGAGTGTTTCATCTTCTTCAGGAATGGTATCAGCGGTGTTTTCTACAGCTTCTTCTTCTATTGCTGCTTCAGGTGTTTCTTTTTTCAGGGAGGTGAGCTGCAGCCACTCTGCAAAGGAATATTTCTCTTTCTTAGTAAATGGGATAGGCTGACCCAATTGCAGCTCCTCCGCAGCTTTCTTTTTTGCTTCTTCGAGAGATTTGTCAACTTCCGGATCCAAGGATTTAAATAGGGAAGGATCCAGGATATTATCCGCATCCTTAATAGAGCGGGGCAGGGGCTCGTCCGTAGAAGCTTCGATCATTTCCTGGGTAGTACCCTCTTCGGCCATTACTTCTTCTGCCTCCACTTCTTTTTCGACCAGCGGCAATGTTTTACCCGATATCGTATCCGCAATGGTATTCTGCAGGAAATCTTTTGAGGTGATCAGGTCAAATAATACATCCCGGTCAGCGGTGTAGGCAGCAGTGATCTTAAGGGCGTTGTTGTACTTAAAACTGTTCAGGTTCCGTAAGCCTTTCAAATGTACGGCCCGGGCTGCCTGGAAATAGGGGTATTCCTCCAATACATCTTCCAGTTGCTTGGTCTGTATAGGCGAGACCAGGCTTTCAGGGTTTTGTAATAAATATGTGAAGTCGGATACGTTCATATCATTTTTTACCAATCGGCCAGGGCTGCCTGGAAAATGTCCTGGTTTATTCGTTCAAATATTACCTGGTGTGCTTCATCTCTTACCGTAGACAATTGCGAAGCTGCATCATAATCGTAGAAATGAGAGAACCTTCGCTCAAAGTCGGCATCTTCCTTGGTGTTGTTGAAGAAGCGGACATTTACACTGATTGACAATCGGTTCTGCGCCGCGGTCTGCTGGGCAGTGGCACTCATAGGAGTAACGCGGTATTCTACGATCTCACCTTCAAACAACAGGTCCCCATTAGCTGATACCAGGTCCAGGCTGGTCTGGTTCAGGATAAGATCCTGCAGGGCCAGGGTGAACTCGCGGTCCAGACCCGGATCAAAAGTAGATCCCGGCGATTGGGACGCATAGTTCTGGAAATAATTTACCTGGAAGGTCTCGGCAGTTCCTACATCACCGCCTGTAAAATTATATGCCCCACAACCGAATATACTTAAAGTGCAGGTGAAAAGTAAAATTCTTATAAATCTATTCTTCAATATTGTTGGCATGGGCGGTCTTATGCTGTTATTAACAGATCAGAGATCGTACTGTTTGATCTTGCGGTAAAGGGTGCGCTCAGAGATTCCGAGTTCAGAAGCTGCTGCCTTGCGTTTACCGCGGTTCCGTTCCAGGGATTTCTTGATGAGCTCAATCTCTTTTTCCTGTAAAGATAGGGTTTCTTCTTCTTCAATTTCTTCGGCAAAATGATACTTGTCTTCCGGGCTTGGTTCTGCTGGCCGCTCTCGTCTCAAGGGGGCAGAAGGTAAAACTTCCAATGCAGTGCTCTCTTCTTCAACAGCCTCGTCAGCATCTCCATAGATCTTACGGATCAGGTTCTGATTCTCCTCCTGTACCTTGTCCGAGTCGTTGTTATTAAGCAGTTCCAGGGTAAGCTTTTTAAGGTCGTTGAGGTCGCCCTTCATATCAAATAGCACTTTGTATAGGATCTCCCTCTCGTTGCTAAAATCTCCTTCTTTGGTTTTAGGGCCTACCACTGCCGGCAAGTTAGAATCACCTGCGTTGGGCAGGTAACTATTCAGGCAGGAAAGACTGATCTCCCTGCTCTCTTCCAGGACCGAGATCTGTTCTGCAACGTTACGCAACTGCCGGATATTTCCCGGCCAGCGATATTTCAGCAGTAATTGTACCGCGTCATCATCCAGCCTTATCGTCGGCATCTTATATTTCTGGGCAAAGTCTGATGCAAATTTCCGGAATAGCAGGTGTATGTCTCCCTGTCGTTGCCGCAGCGGGGGTATGTTTATTTCCACGGTGCTGAGCCTGTAATAAAGATCTTCCCTGAATTTACCTTTTTTTATAGCTTCTATCATATTGATATTGGTAGCCGCAACGATTCGCACATTCGTTTTCTGTACCTGTGAAGACCCTACTTTCAGAAACTCACCGTTTTCCAGGACCCTTAATAAACGAACCTGTGTAGTAAGTGGCAGTTCGCCTACCTCGTCCAGGAAGATGGTCCCGCCGTCAGCCACTTCAAAATAACCATTCCTGGTTTGAGTAGCTCCTGTAAATGCCCCTTTTTCGTGTCCAAAAAGTTCACTGTCTATAGTGCCTTCAGGAATGGCGCCACAGTTGACCGCGATATACTTTGCATGTTTCCTGTGTGACAAAGAGTGGATGATCTTGGGAATGGACTCTTTACCCACTCCGCTTTCCCCGGTGACCAGCACCGATATGTCTGTTGGGGCCACCTGAATAGCTTTTTCCAGGGCACGATTCAGCTTAACATCGTTCCCGATGATCTCAAATCGTTGTTTGATGGCCTGTATAGATTCCATATCTCTTTTACTTATGTAATTGACCCCTGTAAGACTGTGACAAGGATCCGAATAATTTTAAACTAGGAGGATAGTCCTACCGCTGTACCCAGGAGGGTGGCGGAAGTGCAGTCTTGAATCTCCACCTTGACAAAATCTCCTACTTGGTACGATTCCTTCGGGAAAACAACAACAGTGTTCTGTGAATTCCGCCCCATCCAGTGTTCGTCAGATTTTTTGGAAACCCCTTCTATCAGAACTTCTTCGGTCTTTCCAAGGTGCTGGCGTGTACGGTAATGACTGTGGTTTAACTGCAGTTCAATAACCTCTTGCAACCTCCTTTTTTTGATAGCCTCCGGGATATCATCCTCCAGTTTCCTGGCGGCCATGGTACCCGGTCTTTCCGAGTAGGCGAACATAAAACCGAAATCGTACTTTACATATTCCATCAGGCTAAGGGTGTCCTGGTGATCTTCTTCGGTCTCGGTTGGGAAGCCGGTGATCATATCCATACTGATGGCACAATCGGGGATAAGTTTCCTGATGTTATCGATCATGGTAAAATACTCCTCCCTAGTGTGTTGCCTGTTCATGGCTTTAAGGATACGATTGCTGCCGCTCTGAACCGGTAGGTGTATATAGTTACATATGTTCTTATAACGCGCCATGGTCTCTATGACATCCATGGTCATGTCCTGAGGGTTAGAGGTAGAGAAACGAATGCGCATACCCGGCTGAGCCTCTGCAACTAGTTGCAGGAGATTGGCGAAATTTACAGCGGTAGCTTTCTGCATTTCGGTGGCACGATCAAAGTCTTTCTTGAGACCACCCCCGTACCAGAGGTAACTGTCTACATTCTGTCCTAGCAGGGTGATCTCCTTGAACCCCTGTTCCCATAATTCGTTTACCTCCTTGAGAATGGATTGTGGATCCCTGCTCCTTTCTCGTCCCCTGGTGAATGGGACGACACAGAAAGTACACATATTATCGCAGCCCCTGGTGATCGATACAAATGCTGTTACCCCATTAGTATTGAGACGTACCGGGGCCACATCACCATAGGTCTCTTCCTTAGACAGTATTACGTTAACCGCATTACGGCCTTCGTCTATTTCGGCGATCAGGTTAGGCAGATCCTTATATGCATCCGGACCAACAACCATATCAACGATCTTTTCCTCTTCAAGGAATTTACTCTTAAGGCGTTCTGCCATACAGCCAAGGACACCAACTTTCATATGGGGTCTCCCTTTTTTTACCGCGTTAAATTTCTCTAGACGCTTCCTGACCGTGGTCTCTGCTTTTTCTCGTATAGAACAGGTGTTGACCAGGACAAGATCTGCGTCTTCCAGGTTAGTGGTGGTGTCAAAGCCTTCCTTAGAGAGGATGGAAGCGACAATTTCACTATCCGAGAAATTCATCTGGCAGCCATAACTTTCAATATAAAGTTTACGGGAGTTGCCTTCCTTCTTGTCCAGGACTAATGTACTGCCCTGTTGCGATTCGTTAATTTCTTTCTCCATTACAACCGTAGATCTTCGTAAATTTCTTTGCGATGGCAAAGATAGGATTAAATCCCTGTTTATGACAATATGACAGTCAATATATTTAGGTTTTCCACGCAACAAAGCAGGCCGAAATGCATCTGTCCGACTACAAACCATATTTTAAATAACCGATGAAAACAAAACTGATACCCCTGATAATCGCAGCCCTTTTTGTGCTAGTGTCCTGTAACGACAGTGAAGAAGGGGAATACCGTGATTTCCTCGTCGCTAAGCCGGTGACCATGAGCCTGGACGAATTCAATACCAGTGTTACGGTGATGCCTCCAAAATCCCTGGAACAATCCGGGAAGATCTATGCCTATCAAAATTTCATATTTGTCAATGAGAAATTTAAAGGGATTCACGTGATCGATAATACGGTTCCTGAGCAGCCCCAAAAGATTGGATTTATCAATATCCCCGGCAATGTTGATATTTCTGTCAAAGGAGATTTCCTGTATGCTGATAGCGTGAATGACTTACTGGTGCTTGATATTTCCGAAATGGCAGACATCACCCTGGTGAAAAGGTTAGAAAATGTCCTGAATGACAATGTGATCTGGCCGGCCGAAGCCGAAATATTTGAGTATGACCAATACGACCCCAATACCGAAGTTTTGCTAGGTTGGGAAGTGGTGACAGAGAAACGACTACTTGAGGACTATAATGATAACCTGGTTTTTATGGCAGAGGCCGCTGCTGATGTAGCTACAGGACAAGGCGGATCCCTGGCCCGGTTTAAGATCGTGGATGACTTCTTATATGCCGTGGATTCTCATTACATTAATATCTTTAATATAAGTGACCTGGATAATCCCCGCGACCTGGAGGATGTATTTGCGGGTTTCGATATCGAAACCATCTTTCATTACGAGGATAAACTGTTCCTGGGCAGTATGCGAGGCATGTATATTTACGATATTTCCAGTCCGTCAAGCCCTGTGGCAGTTTCAGAATTCCAGCATGGAACAGCCTGTGACCCCGTTGTGGTTCAAGGTAATTACGCCTATGTCACCCTGAGAGGTGGAAATGGCTGTGGAGCTACGGAAAGCGGACTTTTTATTGTAGACCTGGCCGATATCACTCAGCCTGCCTTGGCAGTTTCATATCCAATGGACCAGCCTTACGGGTTGGGCGTAAGGGACAATGCTATTTATGTCTGCGATGGAGCATCGGGTTTAAAGGTATATGATCAATCAGATATTATGAACCTGGAGCAGGTACAGCATTTTCCTGATCAGACGGCTTTTGACGTGATCCCTATGGAAGATAAATTACTGATGGTGGGTGAAGGTGTAGTACACCAGTATGCTTACGAAGGACTACAAATTAGATGGATCAGTAGCACGAACCTCCGCTAAGAATACCCGCCCGAATATTCTGACACCTGTGAATCCGCAGGTGTTTTTTTGTGACCGAGAAAAATGGACGCGACCGGAAATCAAAAAATTCCCATACTTTTGTGACTTCAAAAACCTCTGAATGGCAAAGAATTTAGTAATAGTAGAGTCGCCCGCTAAGGCAAAAACCATCGAAAAGTTCCTGGGTAAGGATTTTAAGGTTACCTCCAGTTTTGGACATATCGCAGACCTCCCTACCAAAGAGCTAGGCGTGGATGTGGAGAAAGACTTTACTCCTAAATATATAGTAGACAAGGAAAAGAAGGCGCTGGTAAAGAAACTAAAGGAATTAGCATCTAAAGCAGAACTGATCTGGCTGGCCAGTGATGAGGACCGGGAAGGAGAAGCTATTTCATGGCACCTGGCAGAGACCTTAAAACTGGATAAAGATAAGACCAGGAGGATTGTTTTTAACTCCATTACCAAGAATGCCATACAGAAGGCCATAGAAAATCCACGGGATATCAACTACGACCTGGTGAATGCCCAACAGGCCCGGCGTGTCCTGGACAGGCTTGTGGGTTATGAATTGTCCCCGGTGTTATGGAAGAAAATAAAACCAGGCCTTTCTGCGGGTAGGGTACAATCCGTTGCCGTGCGCCTGATCGTAGAACGGGAGAGGGATATAGAAGGATTTACCCCTGTAGCATCTTTCCGGGTTGCTGCAGAATTCACTACCGCCAAGGGCGAAGTGTTTACGGCGAAACTGAATACTACATTTGAAAGTAAGGAAGAAGCCGAAGCATTCCTGAAAAAGAATATAGGGTCTGAATATAAGATCGACAGCCTGGATACCAAACCGGCTAAAAAATCACCTGCGGCACCTTTTACAACCTCCACCTTACAGCAGGAAGCTGCAAGGAAATTATACTTCTCTGTTTCCAGGACCATGCAGGTGGCCCAACGCTTGTATGAAGCCGGGCACATTACTTATATGAGAACCGATAGTGTTAACCTTTCCGGGGAGGCTATAGAATCTGCCAAGCAAGCGATTATAGAAAACTACGGGGAAAAATACAGCAAGGTCAGGAACTACAAAGGGAAATCTAAAGGGGCCCAGGAGGCTCACGAGGCGATCCGACCGACCGACATGAAGAACCAATCACCCAACCTGGACAGGGATCAATCCAAACTTTACGAACTGATCTGGATGCGAACCCTTGCTTCCCAGATGAGTGATGCACAGTTAGAGCGGACCAATGTGAAGATCGCAAGTGATAAACACGAACAACTTTTTTCTGCAAACGGGGAGGTGATCAAATTTGATGGTTTCCTCAAAGTTTACCTGGAGGGTAAAGATGAAGAAGACCTGGCCGAAGAGCAGGACGGAATGCTGCCGGCAATGAAATTAGGGGAAGCTCTTAACAATAATCATATAACCGCCACAGAGCGATTTACCAGGGCTCCTTACCGTTATACAGAGGCATCTCTTGTAAAGAAACTGGAAGAGCTCGGTATTGGAAGACCGTCTACCTATGCACCGACGATTTCTACTATCCAGAACAGGGGATATGTTGAAAAAGGAAGTATAGATGGAACAGAACGTAATTATGTACAATTAGAACTGAGGTCAGAAGAACTGAAATCAAAAACCCTGACCGAAACAGTAGGATCTGATAAAGGAAAACTGGTCCCTACAGATATAGGTATCGTTGTAAATGATTTCCTTGTTAGCCATTTCTCAGGAATCCTGGATTATAATTTTACGGCTAAGGTTGAAAAAGATTTTGATGAGATAGCCGCCGGTGAAGAAGACTGGCAGAAGGTGATGAAGAATTTTTATAAGGATTTTCATCCCAAGGTACAGGATGTGGAAGAAAACGCCGAACGTGCCAGCGGGGAGCGAGTATTGGGAACCGATCCTAAATCCGGTAGGCAGGTCTCTGTAAGGTTGGGCCGGTTTGGTCCCATGGTGCAGATTGGTACCGTGGATGAAGAAGAGAAACCTCAATTTGCCAGCCTTTTACCGCATCAGTCCATCACGACCCTCACCTTTGAAGAGGCTATGGAGCTTTTTAAACTTCCAAGAAGCCTTGGTGAATACAAAGGAGAGGAAGTGGAAGCGAATGTGGGGAGGTATGGTCCCTACGTCAGGTACGGAAAGAAATTTGTGTCACTGGGAAAAGACGAAAGTGCGTTTGATGTAGATTTTGACCGGGCTGTTGAACTTATTAAGGAGAAGGAAAAGGCCGATGCGCCCATAGCCTCCTATGAAGATAAGGAAGTCACTAAGGGGAAAGGAAGATTTGGTCCTTTTATTAAATGGGATGGAATGTTCATCAACGTAAACAAAAAGTACGATTTTGATAACCTTTCGCAGCAAGACATCGAGGAGCTGATTGAGGCGAAGAAGAAGAAGGAAGCCGAAAAGGTAGTCGTAGAATGGTCCGATGATAATATCCGAATAGAAAAAGCCAGGTGGGGACGACATAATATTATCCAGGGGAAGATCAAGGTAGAACTTACCAAGGATGTGGATCCTACCAAAATGTCGCTGGAAGAGGCCAAGGAGCTACTGGAAAAGAAGAAACCCAAGAAAAAAGCAGCTAAAAAAACATCTAAAAAAACAAAAGGTTAGTCCCGCAATATGGCGTTTGATTTCCTCATCCCGGTAAGTGACAAAGTTCTGGCTCATTGCGAGTTGTTGCCTCCCCAGGCTCTTGGAAAGAACATCAATAAACACACCACTCGTCACGGCTTACCCGTGCTTGCTAATGTGTCTTTTGCGATTCTCGGGGTGAATGAATCCCGGAATGCCTTTGAAAAAAAACCGGAAGCCCTGGATATTTCCCAGATCCGCCTGCAGCTGTACCAGCTTATGATGGGCAACTGGAATGCTTCTATCGTAGACCTGGGAGACCTTAACGAGGGCGAAACGGTAGAGGACACCTATTTCGTGGTAAAAGAAATTGTAGCCGGCTTGCTGGAAGAGGATATCATTCCAATTGTGATCGGGGCTACCCAGGATATCACATACCCTACCTACAGGGCTTTTGACGGGATAAGAAATATGGTCAACCTGGTTTCTGTAGATAGTCGGTTCGACTTTGGTGCTGACGAGGAGCTCATCTCATCTAATTCCTATATGAGTAAGATCATTACGGATAAACCTAATAATCTTTTCAACTTTTCTAACCTGGGCTACCAGAGTTATTTTAACAGCCAGGAGGAGATAGACCTGATGGAAAAACTCTTCTTTGATGCCTATCGTTTAGGAGAGATCACTTCGGATATCAGCCTGGCAGAGCCGGTGCTTCGGAATGCCAACATCCTCAGCCTGGATGCCCGGGCGATCATGGCCAGTGACCTGGGAACCACTTCCCCTAACTTTTCCCCCAATGGCTTTAATGGAAGGGAGATCTGCGCCATTGCGCGCTATGCGGGAATAAGCGATAATCTTTCGGTCTTCGGCATATACGAATGCGAGAATAATATACAGTCCTTCCAACTAGTGGCCCAGATCATCTGGTATTTCATGGAAGGCTTTAATTACCGGATAAAAGAAACTCCAAGTACACGGAACAACGACTTCACTAAGTTCAATGTGCCCACCGAGACAGATCAACTGGTCTTTTATAAAAGCCATCTTACCGAAAGATGGTGGGTAGAAGTACCATCTATGTTTACTTCAGATACTAAATCCAATTCACCTGCGTTATTACCCTGCACCGAACAGGACTATCTGGATGCTTGCGACCAGAATATCCCTGAAAGGTGGTTCAAAGCCTACAAGAAGGGCTTTAACTAAATGATCATTATTTTTTTGTGGCGCACCATTTTACACAATAAATCGCATAAAATGCAGTTTTAGTGAATAATGCATTTCGTTACTGTGAATTGTCTTAATCGAAATTTAACCTAGAGTATGAAGAAGCTATTGTTAATCCCTATAGCGTTTGTTTTTTTGTTATCCAGCTGCGGGTCCAAGTCCAAAGGCGAGCTGGTTGGGGTACAGGGGAAAAAGTGGCACCCGGAAAAGCCCTATGGAATGGAACTGATTCCCCGTGGTGCTTTTATCATGGGTAAGCAGGACGAAGATGTGGCCAAGGTCTACAACGCGCCGACCAAGACCGTTACCGTTCGATCCTTTTATATGGATGATACCGAGATCACCAACAGTGAATACCGGCAATTCGTAGAATGGGTTAAAGATTCTATCGTGCGAAGCAGGCTGGCTATCCTTTCGGATGAGCTGGGACTGACCCCGGAAGACGGTGGTATCGGGGAATATTCCTTTAAATCTGCTGACACGACCAAGATGTCTGTTTACGAGCGTTATATGCTGGATAATTATGCGGGGCTTGGTGAAACCGGTTATGAAGGATACGCACTCAATAGAGATGAGGAGCTTATTTGGGACACCAGTGATTACCCGGACGAATACTATACCGAGGTTATGGACTCCATGTACATTCCTGAAGAGGAGTCGTACAATGGTCAGCGCATGATCGATGTAAAGAAATTAAAGTATAAGTATACCTGGATGGATATCCAGGAAGCTGCAAGAGCGAGGGAACAAGGGCGTAAGCCTTTTATCAAGCAGGAGGAGATAGAGATCTACCCGGATACCACCGTTTGGATCAGGGATTTTGAATACTCCTATAACGAGCCCATGCACAATGACTATTTCTGGCACGATGCTTATAGTGATTACCCTGTAGTAGGAGTATCCTGGCAACAAGCCAAAGCTTTCTGTAACTGGAGAACTAAATTTAAGAACGACGACCAGAAAAGTCGCGGGAAACAATTTGTGAACCAGTTCCGTCTCCCCACTGAAGCGGAATGGGAATACGCAGCAAGAGGTGGAATAGAAGGAGGAACATACCCTTGGGGTGGACCTTATGTGATCAGTGATACCGGTTGCTTTATGGCCAACTTTAAGCCGCAACGAGGTGATTATGCTGCGGATGCTGCCCTGTACACTGTGGAAGCGAAGTCTTACGAGCCTAATGATTTTAACTTGTACAATATGGCCGGTAACGTGGCAGAATGGACAAACTCCAGCTACTACCCGGGATCATATGAGTACGCATCAACCATGAACCCTAATGCTGAGGATGGAGCGAATACCCGTAAGGTGATCCGTGGAGGATCCTGGAAAGACGTGGCTTATTTCCTGCAGGTGAGTACCAGGGATTATGAATACAAGGATTCCGCAAGAAGTTATATCGGATTCCGAACTGTACAGGATTATATGGGGGAAGAGGATTCTACCCAGTAAAACTGTAAACCAACCAAGTAACCAAATACTTATTATAACCTAATTTTTTAAATCAACATTATGGCACAGTCAAAGTCAACTAAGAAATTATTCAACATGGCCTACGGCCTTGGAGCGTCGGTGGTGATCATCGGTGCCTTATTTAAGATCCTTCACTGGGAGTTTGGCCCCCTTACAGGAGGATTACTGCTCGCGATCGGTCTGATCACGGAAGCCCTTATCTTCGCTATCAGTGCATTTGAGCCTGTAGATGATGAATATGATTGGTCCCTGGTTTACCCGGAACTTTCCGGTGGAGCTACCTCAGGTAGGGTTAATGAAGCCCAGGAAGCCCAAATGGCCGAAGGAATGTTATCGCGCAAACTGGATGAATTGCTGAAAGAAGCAAACATCGACGCAGAGCTGTTTGACAGCCTTGGTAACAGCATCCGTAATTTTGAAGGAGCTGCCAAAGGAATTGCTCCAACTGCTGATGCCATTGAGCATACTAAGAAATACTCTAGCGAGCTTTCTACAGCCGCAGAGCAGATGGAATCCCTGAACAGCCTGTATAAGGTTCAGTTAGAAAGTGCTAGTCGTCAAGCTTCTATCAACGAAGAAGTGGTACAGAACGCTGGTGCATTAAAAGAGCAAATGGAGTCGCTGGCATCTAACCTGTCTTCGCTGAATGGCGTTTACGGTGGCATGCTGACCGCCATGAACAGAAACTAGTTAGTTTTTTCTTTTAACCCAAATCAAATTAATCAACAAAACTAATTAGAAAACATGGCAGGAGGAAAAGCAACACCACGTCAGAAGATGATCAACCTTATGTATTTGATCTTCATCGCAATGCTGGCGTTAAATATGAGTAAAGAAGTACTCGCCGCTTTCGGTCTTATGAACGAAAAGATGGAGGCTTCTAACGTAAAGACCTCGGAAACCAATACGGCTTTCCTGGGGAATTTAGAGACTAAAGCAGCCGAAAACGAGGAGAAATACGGCCCCTTGTACCAGGATGCTATCAAGATCAAGCAACTGTCCGAGTCGTATTACGATTACCTGGAAGACATCAAGATTAACATGATGGAAGGGATAGAAGATCCTAAGGATTACGTGGTAATGGACAAGTCGGACTACCTTGACCAGAAATTCTTCCAGGGAGATAACCTGGCCCCGGAAGGAAAAGAATTTATGAAGCGGCTGAACGACTACCGTGACCAGGTGGTTTCTATTTTGCCTGATGAAATGGGCGAAGTAAAATCACTGGTTAAGGCAAAGTTTGAAACCGGTGACGCTAACGGCAAAGTAGAACGTCGTGACGGAGTCAAAGTAGATTGGATCAACTATCACTATGAAGGCTTCCCTATGGTAGCTTCCCTGACCAAGTTGACCGCCTTACAGGCTGATATCCGTGAAACCGAGCAAACAGCTTTAAAAGCAATGTTGCAAGGGCAATTGACCGCTGAGGTTTCCATGACCAATTATTCAACCCTGTTGCAGCAAGAGAAGTCTGCTTTTTACTCAGGTGAGAAGTTTGAAGGAAGTATTGTTCTTGGACGTACTGATAACTCTACTAAGCCCGACAGGGCAGAGCTTACCCTGGATGGCAGGAAACTGCAGGAAGGTAAAGACTTTGTCTACGAAGGCGGAGGAGTTAAAATGCTGGTAAGTGCCGGTAATCCTGGCGATCACAAGATTGAAGGAAAGCTGATATTCAAGCAGGATGGAAAAGAAGTTGAGGTACCTGTATCATCAACCTTTGCCACCATCAGTAAGCCTAATGCTGCCGTGATTGCTGCAGATAAGATGAACGTGGTCTATCGCGGGGTTGCAAACCCTATGACCATCTCTATCCCCGGTGTCCCTGACAACAGGGTGAGTGCGTCGGCTCCTGGTCTATCAAAGAGAAGTGGAAGCCAGTACGTGATGAACCCGGGAACTGGAAGAACAGTGACAATCGTAGCCTCTGGTGTTTTACCTGACGGGCAGAAGATCAATACGCCTGCAGAATTCAGGATCAAGGATATCCCAAGACCATCTGGTTCTATCAGGGGTGAATCCGGAAGTGTCACTATGCCTAGAAACAACCTGGAGATCTCTACGGTTGGAGCTATGCTAGAAGATTTTGACTTTGACCTTAACCTTGCGGTTAGTGGCTTTAAGTTTAAAGTTCCGGGACAGCCTACGGTAATTGTCAATGGAAATAAACTGGATGACAGGGCTAAATCTGCCTTGAAGCGTGCCGGACGTGGCGATGCAGTTCAGATCTTTGATATTGAGGCATACATCACAAATAATAAGACCTACAAATTGAAGAAAGTGTCTCCCGTAATCGTGGAGCTCTCAAACTAAGAATAGTTAAATTAAAGTATATGAATTGGAAGAATGTTTTATTGGTAGGAGCAGTGGCTCTTCTCCCGATCTCAATCTCAGCACAGGCAAACATCCTGAATGCCAAGAAGCCGGAAGAGATCGGTAAGAAGACCGAAGCCCAGATTGCAGCCGATAATGATACCCCATTACAATATGGTTATGTGGACGACAGGGATATTCTCTGGTCCAAAACCATCTGGGAGGTCATTGATCTTGATGAGCGGGTAAACTTCCCCTTGTATTATCCTCTGGATACCATCAATATCGGGTCAGACAGGCGATCGCTCTACGATGTGCTGATAAAGCATATCAAAACCGGGGAGCTTACAGATGTGTATGTAGACTCCTATTTCACGGAAAAACGTAAGTTCAGTGACCTGGAAGCTACTTTGAAAAAGGTAGATACCACGGACCTGGGATACGAGCAGATCAATGCCGGTGAGCAGTTATCGCCGGAATACATCAACAGGAGAGAACTCACCGCGGCAGACATCGAGGAGTACAGGATCAAAGGGATCTGGTATTTTGATAAGCGGCAGGGAGAACTGAAATACCGACTGCTGGGGATTGCCCCGGTAGCACCTGACGTGAACTTTATAGACGATGAGTCTATGGCTCCGGAAGATGCTTTGGTAGAGCTGTTCTGGGTATGGTTCCCGAGTGCCAGGGAGATCCTGCATAAAGCAAAGGTTTTTAACCAGCGAAACTCGGCTCAGCCCATCTCTTTTGACATGCTGCTTAATGCACGCAGGTTTAACGGGGTCATCTATAAAGAAGACAACGTTCACGGAGATCGTGAGATTGATCAGTACATCGCAGAAAATGCCTTGTTCCAGTTGCTGGAGTCCCAACGTATCAATGAGGCGATCAGGGATCGCGAACAGGATATGTGGGCCTACTAATTAGGTTATAAAAAGTAGAATATTCCAATTCGTAATAGTTAAGAACCCCGGCATTGCCGGGGTTTTTTTATTTGTGGTCTTTATTTCTCGCAATACTATGCTCTGCTCCCGGCTTTAATTAAATTTGCCCTATGATCGATTATATAGTCGTTGGATTAGGCCTGGCCGGTATCACTTTCTGTGAAACCCTTGCCAGGCATGGAAAGAGTTTTGTGGCGGTGGATGATGAATCCCAGCAGGCGACAAAGGTTGCCGGTGGACTGTATAACCCAGTGGTATTAAAGAGATTTAACCCGGTTTGGATGGCCGAAGAACAGCTGGCATTTGCTATTCCCTTTTACAAAGCACTGGAAGAAAAGTTAGGTGAGAACCTATTGTACCCTTCCCGTATCAAAAGACGTTTTGCTTCCATAGACGAGCAGAACCAGTGGTTTGAAGCTAGTGATCATCCTCGACTTAAAAATGTACTGCTCCAGGAATTGCAGGCTAATACCAACCCCAATATTGCTGCTCCTTTCGGCTTTGGTATCGTAGCACATAGCGGGAGATTGGCCACTTCTCTGCTGGTAGAGCGATATACCGAGTTGCTGAGAAAACAGGATCAACTAATTGGTGAATCATTTCTTTTTGATGAATTACAGATACTCGGGGAAGGTGTTCAGTACCGGCATATAATGGCCAGGCAGATCGTATTTGCGACGGGGTTCGGGCTTGTGAAAAATCCCTATTTCAATTACCTGCCCATGCAGGGGTCAAAAGGTGAGTATATAAAGATTCATTGTCCTGACCTCCGGGAAACGGAGATCCTTAAAGGTGCTTTTTTTGTGCTCCCGGAAGGAAATGATGAATACCTTGTCGGAGCTACCTATGCCTGGAAAGACTTCGAGAATACGCCCACTGCAAAAGCCAGGCAGCAGTTGACAGAGAAACTGGACAGGATATTGAACTGCGACTATAAACTAATAAGCCAGCAGGCAGGAATTCGCCCTACGGTTACAGACCGAAAACCGCTGCTAGGCAGGCATCCTGTACATAAGGACCTGTATGTACTGAACGGATTTGGTTCCAGGGGTGTCATGATCGGTCCCTGGGCAGCCGATTTATTGTATAGGAATATTGAGGAAGGAAATTCATTACCGGCAGAAATAGACCTTTCCAGGTTTAAAAAGAAGTACTTCGAGGCCGGTCAGGCAAGTCGAGGATCGTAATGGATAAACAGGTTGATCCAGATATTCCTGGAAAGACGGATGATCACCGGCAGAAAAACTAGCAAGGTGATGAAAATAGCTATAAAAGTCTGTACCAGGGAAGCATTCAGAATCAAGAATGCGATCACGAATGCCGCTACACCAAAGGCGATACCTACAGCATAGCTCACATACATGGCCCCGTAAAAAAAGGACGGCTCTATCTTATAGCGCGTGCCACAATGGGAACACCGCTCGTTCATTTTAAAAAGAGTACCCGGGTTGTAAGGGTTCTTCACCTCGTACATACTTTCACGGTGACATTTGGGACAACTTCCTGTTAAAATGCTGTATAGTTTGTTTCCTTTTTTTAACATTTGCAAAAATTTACACAAAGGTAAACATTAACAGTGTTTTACCTGTAACAAAGATCACAATTGCATGCTCAACGTTCATAATTTATCAGTTGCCTTCGGTGGAGAATACCTCTTTGAAGAAATAGCCTTCCGGTTAAATCCGGGGGACCGTGTCGGGCTGATCGGGAAGAACGGGGCAGGCAAGTCAACTTTATTAAAACTCCTCGCCAAGGACCAGGCACCTGATTCCGGTACTTTGGCCACGGACAAGGACGTTCGAATTGGTTTCTTAAGGCAGGATATCGATTTTGAAGCCGGGCGTACCGTTCTGGAAGAAGCACACCAGGCTTTTTACGAAATCAAGGAAGTAGAGGGGAAGTTAGAGCACATCAACCAGCAATTGGCAGAGCGTACAGATTACGAAAGTGACTCCTACAACCAGCTGATCATCGATCTTAACGACCTCACCCATAGATTCGAAATCCTGGGAGGGTACAATTACGAAGGTGATACAGAAAAGATCCTGCGAGGGCTGGGCTTTACCCGCGAGGATTTCAGCAAACAGACCGATACATTTTCCGGAGGATGGCGGATGCGATTAGAATTAGCCAAGCTCCTGCTACAGAAACACGATATACTTTTACTCGATGAGCCTACCAACCACCTGGACATTGAATCCATTTTGTGGTTGGAACAATTCCTGAAATCATTCCCTGGGGCAGTAGTTATCGTTTCTCACGATAAGATGTTCCTCGATAATGTTACCAATCGAACTATCGAGATCTCCCTGGGCCGTATTTACGATTATAATAAGCCTTATTCAGAGTTCCTGTTGCTCCGTGATGAAGTTAGGGAACAACAGCTGAATGCACAGAAAAACCAGGAAAAGGAAATACAACAGGCCGAGCGTTTGATCGAGAAATTCCGGGCCAAGTCGTCCAAAGCGTCCATGGCCCAGTCCCTGATCAAGAAACTGGATAAGATGGACCGCATCGAGGTTGATGGTACAGATAACGCCGTTATGAATCTCCGTTTCCCGGTTTCGGTAAACCCGGGTAAAGTGGTAGCTGAAATTGAAGGTTTATCTAAAAGCTATGGTAGTAAGATCGTACTGAAAAATATTGACCTCCTAATCGAAAGGAACAGTAAAACCGCCTTTGTAGGTCAGAACGGACAAGGGAAGTCTACCCTGGCCAAGATCATGGTGGGAGAACTGGAGTACGAAGGAAAGATGAAGCTAGGGCACAATGTGCAGATAGGATATTTTGCTCAGAACCAGGCCGAATATCTGGACGGGAATAAAACAGTCCTAGACACGATGATCGATGCGGCTAACGAGAAGAACAGGAGTAAAGTCCGTGATATCCTCGGGGCCTTTCTATTCCGCGGTGAGGAAGTGGAAAAATATGTAAAGGTATTGTCAGGAGGCGAAAGGAACAGGCTTGCATTGGCAAAGTTACTGTTACAGCCCTTTAACGTGCTGGTGATGGATGAGCCTACCAACCACCTTGATATTGCATCCAAGAGTGTTTTAAAAGAAGCGCTGCAGCATTTTGAAGGCACCCTGATCTTGGTGTCCCACGACCGGGATTTCCTGCAGGGGCTCACCAATAAAGTATACGAGTTTAAGAACCATAAGATCAAGGAATACCTGGGGGATATCAACTTCTACCTGGAAGAGCGCAAGGCAGAAGACTTCAGGGCTATTGAGAAAAAGGACCCGGTTAAAGAAAAGCAGAAGGAAAAACAGCCTGCATCTTCTGATCATGAACAGCAGAAAAAAGAGCGTTCACTGAATAATCAATTAAGCGGGGTGGAGAGTAAAATCGCAGCTCTTGAAAAGGAAATTGCTGAGATAGACCACGAACTAATGATGAATTACGATGAAACCATAGCCCGCCCGGATTTCTTCGAGAAGTATCAATCCAAGAAAAAAACGGTTGAAAAACTGATGAAGGAATGGGAAAAAATCACTTTGGATCTCGAAAAACTCACCTCTGCGTAGCCAAAATCGGGTAGCTTAAACGCGTTTCACCACAGAAAAGCCTGTCTTCACAACAAAGTTGAACCGTTCAACGACAAAAAGTATTATCTCCGGGACGAAGTGCGTATTTTTGTTTGTAGGGTAATTCCTAATTGAAATAGCAATAAGCATATTTTCTCTAATCTAAAATCGTCATGATTAAAAAGATAGTACTCTTATTAGTATTCCTGGTAGGTGCAGGTCAGCTGACTTCTGCTAAAGTTTCTCGTGCTGAAAAGAAAGCACTGATCGATTTGTATGAAAGTACAAATGGATTGCACTGGGTAAAGAAATGGGACCTTGATAAAGACATCGAGGAATGGTACGGCGTCAGCGTTGAGGATAACCATGTGGTAGGTATCAACCTGTTCCGGAATAACCTTATGGGGCCACTGCCGGAAAGTATCTCTTCATTAAAATACCTCAAGGTGCTGAACCTTGCATTTAACCATATAACCGGGGAGATTCCACAGGATATAGTTGCCTTGGAAAACCTGGAAGTACTGAAGCTTGAAATGAACCGTATTAAAGGAGAAATTCCTTCAGAGATCGGTCGTTTAAAAAATCTGCAGGAGTTGACCGCTTTTAATAATTTTATTGAAGGTAGAATTCCACAGAGTATCGGGGAGATTTCCCAGTTGAGAACACTAAACCTCTCTAGCAATATGCTCAGGGGAGAAATACCATCTTCTATAGGAAAGCTCGCGAAGCTGGAAAGGTTAGGTTTGTTTGAAAACACCCTCTTTGGGGAGATCCCGGCAGAGATGGGGCAACTCTCTATGTTAAAAGAGCTGGTGCTTTCCAATAACGGGCTTGGAGGATCGATCCCAGCGGAGTTCGGACAATTGGCGAGCCTGGAGATCCTGCAACTGCAGAATAACTCTTTCAATTCCTTTGAAGGCTTAGATCAAATGAACCAGAACCAATTCCTGGTTTTTGATTACGACAAAAAAGATGATAAACTCGAGTTCAGGGATGTGGACTTCTCAAGGACGAGAATGGCCGATACCAAGTTCGAGGATGATATAGACGAGTAAAACCGTTTATTATAGTTCAGTTACTGAAAAAGACACCTCTGGGTGTCTTTTTTTATATGTGCTATAAAAGAAAAGTTCATTTAAGATTTATTTAACTAAACTCCCTTAAACTATTGGATAGTTTTACCGTCTAACCGGTAAGTGAATCAGCCTGATGAATACTAGAAAAATATTGCTTTCCATTCTTGGAGGTGTAGTGATTTTGCTATCCTTCTACCTTGCCAACTCTATTATTAAAAGTAAGACCACTCCGCGTCCCACCCCTGAAAAAGTGGTCAAAACGGTTTTTACGGATACCGTGGTCAATGGTACCGTACCTATAGTAGTGCCTGCCAATGGAAACCTCGTTGCAAAGAAACGAGTAGAGCTCTTTTCTGAAGTGCAGGGGATCTTCAGGCCGGGAAGTAAATTATACCGTCCCGGGCAGACGTACCGGGCCGGGGAAACCATGATCCGGATAGACGCAGAGGAATACCGGGCCAGTGTACAATCCGCTAAAAGCAACCTGTACAACCTGATCACTTCAATTATGCCCGACTTAAGGCTGGATTATCCCGAGATCTCAGGGAAGTGGCAGGAATATCTGAATAATTTTGATATGGAACGGCCGACCCCTGAACTGCCGGAGCTAAGTACGGAAAAAGAAAAATACTTCATCAGTGGCCGAGGCATACTGACCAACTATTACAATGTGAAGAACATGGAGCAAAGGCTTGGCAAGTATAGCATTCAAGCTCCTTTTACAGGTGTGCTTACCGAGGCCCCGGTTACCGAAGGAACATTGATCAGGGCAGGACAGAAGCTGGGAGAATTCATTAATACCGGGACCTACGAACTGGAGGTTGCCATCAGCAAAACCTTCAGTGATCTGCTAAGGGTTGGCGAGGAAGTAAACCTCAGTGATATGGACGGAAACGAAACCTATAAAGGAAAAGTATCCAGGATCAATGCACGAGTAGAACAAGGATCACAGACCATCACCGCTTTTATTGAAGTGAATGACCCGCAACTCAGGGAAGGAATGTACCTGGAAGCACTCCTGGACGCAAGGAATGAAGAGAATGCTATCGAGATAGACCGATCGCTCTTGCTGGAAAATGACCGCATATTTATCGTCAGGGATTCCATCCTGGATTACATAGATGTGGATCCAGTTTATTTCACTGATAAGAAAGTGGTTTTAAAGGATGTTCCAAACGGTACAACCATCATTTCCAAACCGGTCGTTGGCGCCTATGCTGGTATGCTGGTAAAGGTTTACGAAGACAAGCAGGAGTAGCAATAAGCGCAACAACATGAGATCAATCTTATCCTATTTTATCAAGTACCATGTCGCGGTGGACGTTTTTATTATCGCGTTCTTCATTTTTGGTATTTACGGGGCCATGTCCCTGAAGTCATCCTTCTTTCCTTTAACGGATTCCAGGAATATACAGATCGCGGTAACTTATCCGGGAGCCTCCCCACAGGAAGTTGAAGAGGGAATCGTTCTGAAGATTGAAGATAACCTTAAAGGTCTTGAAGGTATAGAACGTGTCACCTCTACTTCGCGCGAGAACAGCGGATCCATTGATGTGGAAATTGAAAAGGGGAGGGATGTTGATTTTATGTTACTCGAGGTAAAGAACGCTGTAGACAGGGTTCCTTCCTTTCCCACCGGGATGGAACCACTGGTAGTTTCCAAAAGGGAGGCGATCCGGCAGACCATCAGTTTTGCCATCAGCGGTGACAATGTTCCGCTTGCTACCTTAAAGCAAATTGGACGGCAGGTAGAAAATGACCTGAGGGCCATCGAGGGAATCTCCCAGATTGGAATTTCCGGTTACCCCCAGGAAGAGATAGAAATCGCCCTGAACGAGAATAACCTACTGGCCTACGATATGACCTTCTCTGAGGTAGCCCAGGCAGTAGCCAATGCCAACATTTTAGTTACCGGTGGTAATATTAAGACATCTACCGAAGAATACCTCATACGCGCCAATAACCGTTCTTATTATGGGGATGAATTATCCAATCTGGTGATCAGGGCAGATGCATCAGGAAGGACTGTTCGCCTAAAGGATGTGGCGGTGATCCGGGACAGGTTTTCAGAGACTCCCAATGCTTCATTCTTCAACGGGAATCTCTCGGTAAATATTACGATCACCAGCACCAACACGGAAGATCTTATTTCTGCAGCGGAAAAGGTGAAGGAATACATAGAGGATTTTAACCAGAAGTACAACAATGTACAGTTAAGTGTCCTGAGTGATCAGTCCAAGACCTTGGACCAAAGAACACAATTACTGACGGAGAATGCGGTTATGGGAATGATTCTCGTGCTGATCTTCCTTTCTCTTTTCCTGAATACCAGGCTTGCGTTCTGGGTGGCTTTTGG
>JABDLH010000126.1 GCA_013003145.1 Flavobacteriaceae bacterium
AGTGCTTTCCTGGAGAAAGAATTTTGCGGACAGCAGGTTCTCTGCCACCTTTACCGGGAATATCAACAATATGACCATTACCGATGTTAAAAACGGTAACCTGGATGAACAGACTTTCTTTGGTGAAAGAGACAAGGCCTTTTTACTTGCATCAGCCCCGGACAGTAAATTCACGCTAAACCTGAATTACGACAAGGATTGGTTTAACGCCGGGCTCGGATTCACCCGTTTTAGCAAAATAGAATTGCTCGATTTCCAAACCTTTGAAGATCCTGCAGATTACGGGGGATTCCAGAACCAGATCGTTGCGGCAACTGATACCTATGACCCTAAATTGGTCACTGACCTGGTATTAGGCTTTGAACTCTGTGACAACCTCAAATTGAACGTTGGAGCCAATAATCTTTTCAATGTATACCCCGACCAGCAGGACGACTGGACAGAGGCCGGTGGATACTGGGATTCCGTGCAGATGGGATTCAGCGGAACCTTCTACTATACGAGGTTAGGATTTAATTTCTAAGTAAATCAGAAAAGAAAACAAGAAGAGCTGCTCTAATAGGCAGCTCTTTTTTATTTTAGGTGTTATGAAAAAAATTGTACTGCAGGGTATGGCCTATGACGAAAGGTCATCTTACCAGAGGGGGCCGGCACTCGCCCCTCCGTTGATCAGGCTGGCTTACCTGAACGACTCGTCCAATACCTGTGCAGAAAACGGGATGGATATTCCCGAGGATATCATTGATGATAAAGGTGATTATGCCATTAAGGATCATTTTGATATAGAAAGGCATACCCTGGAAAACCTTTCAGGCGGACTCCCGATATTGACCCTGGGGGGAGATCACTCCATTACCTACCCCCTATTAAAAGCGATCCACCTGGTACATGGCCCGGTTGATATTCTCCATATTGATGCACATGCCGACCTGTATGACAATTTTGAAGGGGACCGACTATCACATGCCTGCTCTTTTGCCAGAATCATGGAGGAACAGCTTGCAGAGAACCTGGTACAAGTAGGAATTCGCACTTTAAATATACCGCAGAAAGAACAAGCAGATAAATTTGGAGTACAAATCATAGAGATGAAAGATTGGGAATTAGCCCGCTTGCCCGAATTTAAAAATCCCCTCTATATCTCCCTGGATATAGATGCCCTGGACCCGGCCTTTGCCCCTGGGGTTTCTCACCTGGAACCGGGTGGCTTCAGTACCCGGGAAGTCCTCGCTATATTACAATCCATTAAAACCAAGGTTATCGGCGCAGATCTTGTGGAATTCAACCCTAAGAACGATGTCAATGAGCAGACGGCCATGGTATGTGGTAAACTCTTTAAAGAATTGGTCGCCCTGATGATCAAATAAAATATCGGATTTTACCCTGTAACAAATCTGTTCTTGTTGCGTCTCAATACCAAACTCCTTTAAGATTGAAGACCCTGATTTTTACCTCAATGTTTAGCCTTTTACTGTGGACACAGTTAACCGGGCAGGAAATAAGCGGGCGAATCCTGGATGTAAATACAGGAAAACCTGTAGCCTTTGCCACCATCCAGTCCGACCTAATGGAGGGTGTGATCAGTAATGATGAAGGGTATTTTGTCTTGCCACATGGCAAGGCAGCAAGCAGGCTTACCATCTCCTGCATGGGATACCAGACCAAGACGATGCCGCTGGAAAAACTGAAAACATCTGATGCTGTCATTTTACTGGATGAGGCAGTGGTTATCCTGGACGAGGTCATGGTCAGCAACCTTAGGCCGGACCCCTACCAAATCCTTAGAAAAGTTCAAGAACGTATTCCCGATAATTATGATTTCGATGAACGTTCATACAGGTTGTTTTTCAGGGAGACTTCAAAGGCAGATTTCGAGGACCTGGAGATGGAGGTTGAAAAAGCATCCCATGTCAGTAAAGCGCAAAGGGAGAAGACCAACCAGGAACTCCGGGCCCTATCAAGCACAGTCAGGGAGAGCCAATCTAAAAATTTTAAAGACTTCCTGGGCAACTTTATGATCCGCAACGCAGATTCATCCAAACTGGAAGTTGTAAAAGCAACAGAGCTACTAGACAGTAAGAAGGATTTTTCTATGGAAAAGGTAGAGGAAAGAGCTAAGAAAATTGTGCTGCAGTACCTGGATACCAGTCAGACCTACACCGTAAAGACCGGGATTATAAAAATTGATAATGAGATGAGTCTTAAAGATGAGAACCAGGATGATGATGAAGGTTTTTACGACATAGGATCCCTAAAATCCCAGACCAGATCCCTCTTTAACCAGGGCAGGTTTCAATCAGAATCGATCCTCCTGCAACTTATGGACCCGAAATTTTACGAGTACCGTTACCTGAAATCCACCATGCTGGGTGATGAGCTGATCCATGTGATCTCCTTTGAACCCAACAAGGGAAAAGCTAAATACAGTGGAAAATTCTTTGTGAATGCCGATAATTTTGCCCTGGTAAAAACTGATTATGCCTATGCCCCGGGAAAGAGGGGTGCTAAATTTAACCTGAAACTGTTGTTGGGAGTCAAGTTCATAGAGAACATTGAAAATGGCACTATAATTTACAAGCGCGGTGAACAGGGCAAATACAGACCATCATACATCCTTCATAACGAGGGTATCTACGTATATGTACACCGCCCCTTTAAATTTATCGAGAATAGCCCAGCTAAAAATAAGGTCCGGTTCGACTTCAAGATGGCCGGGAACTTCATCGAGCGTTCAGAATTACTGATCAGTTCATCAGATCCATTAGCGCCGGGAGCCTACGAGCAAGTGCAGGATTCGGAAAAAGTAAAATTTCTCGAATTAAAGAAATATGATCCTACTTTGTGGCAGGATACGGAAATCCTTCAGCCCCTGCAGGAAATGAAAAATTTTGAAGCCATAGAATAAATTACTCCTCCGGGTGCATAAAGCGTTGCTTGGCCATCAGGGTCTCCACGGATTCTACATGCTCATCATCAGGCACGCAACAATCTACGGGACAGACAGCTGCACATTGAGGTTCCTCGTGGAATCCCTGGCATTCTGTACACTTATCCGGTACAATGTAGTAGATCTCATCGCTAATCGGCTCCTGGACTTCCTCTGCATCCACTTCGTTCCCATCAGGTAGGACCACCTTACCGGAAAGCGATGTGCCATCCTTGTAACGCCACTCGTCCGCACCTTCATAAATGGCGGTATTAGGGCATTCCGGTTCACATGCTCCACAGTTAATGCATTCGTCTGTTATTACAATTGCCATAAGCTCTGTCTTTGTTGAAAGTTTATAGATCCATAACGACCTATTAAACTGATTCTTATACTTCTCCGGGGGATAGCTTCACTATTCCTTAGAGAGCGGGCTCTTGGTTCTCCCGCATTTCCTATTTTTGCACAAAGGTAAATGCTAATCCAATCCCTTACAAATATAATGGGCGACCACTCACTAAGATTAAAAGCTTTTGTTAAACTTGGAGCATTCTTCAGGGAATTTATATCATCTGTAACACATGGTGACAGCTCAGGATATTCTGAGGATGAATGGATATCAGACTTCCGTACGGCCATCGGGCTTGCCTCACAGCAGAATCCTTGGTTTACGGAGGAATCCCAGCTCCAGGCCATAGAGAATTGGGGACAGGCCCTGGAAAAGGATTCCCTGGAGACCTGGTTGGCCGGATATTCATTAAAGACCGCTGATCCTAAAATAGTAGCCTTGATCATGGCAGGGAACATTCCTTTAGTAGGTTTTCATGATTTTCTATCTGCCCTAATAACCGGTAATTCTGTTTTGGTTAAATTATCTTCCAAGGATAAAGTGTTATTTCCCTTTATCGCCAAATATCTTATTTCTGCAGAACCATCTTTAGAATCCGCTATTACCTTTACCGATGGTCGACTTAGCGGTTATGATGCGGTGATCGCCACAGGAAGTAATAACAGCGCAAGATATTTTGAGTATTATTTCGGAAACAAACCGAACATCATCCGTAAGAACCGAAACTCCGTCGCCGTCCTGGACGGAACGGAAAATGAAACACAATTGAATGCCCTGGGTAGGGACATTTTCGATTATTTTGGGATGGGTTGCCGGAATGTCTCCAAATTCTATGTGCCGGAAACGTATAAATTCGATAAATTCTATGAATCGATCGAATCTTTTTCAGGAGTTCTCAATCATACCAAATACGCCAATAATTACGATTATAACAAGGCGGTTTACCTTATGAGCGAATTCCCCATCCTGGATAACGGCTTTCTGTTGCTGAAGGAGGACAGCTCTTACAGCTCTCCCATTGGCACCGTTTTTTACGAGCGTTACAGGAATAAAGAGGATTTAAAGCATAGATTGGAACAAGATCAGGAACAAATACAATGCGTCGTAAGTAGTTCCGGAGAAATTGGCCTTCCTTTTGGACAGGCACAATCTCCCGGACTTTCAGATTACGCCGACGGTATAGACACCGTTGAATTCATGCTAAAAATAGCACAGCAGTAGCCGGGAGGATATCCCGCTTTTTGGCTGTAACTTATGACTTTAAAATATTAAAAGAATATAACACCATGAAAAAACATAATTTTAGTGCAGGACCCTGTATCCTACCCCAGGAAGTAATGCAGAAAGCTGCTTCTGCAGTGATCGAACTGGATGATATCGGCCTGTCCCTGATCGAGATTTCTCACCGGAGCAAGGAGTTTGTCGATATCATGGAAGAAGCCCGGTCTCTTGCACTGGAATTATTGGGACTGCAGGGTAAAGGATACCAGGCTTTATTCCTGCATGGGGGTGCCAGCATGGAGTTCCTGATGGTTGCCTACAATTACCTCGAAAAAAAGGCCGGGTACATCAATACCGGAACCTGGAGTGATAAAGCGATCAAAGAAGCACGTCTCTTCGGAGAAGTGGTAGAAGTGGCTTCCTCCAAGGACAAAAATTACAACTTTATCCCCAAGGGTTATAAGATACCGGGAGACCTGGATTACCTCCACATGACCTCTAACAATACTATTTACGGAACACAGTTTAAAGAGATCCCGAAGACAGATCGGCCGTTGATATGCGACATGAGCTCTGATATTTTCTCCAGGCAGTTAGACTTCTCCCAGTTTGACCTTATTTATGCGGGGGCACAAAAGAACATGGGACCGGCAGGGGTGACCCTGGTCGTGGTCAGGGAAGATACCCTGGGCAAGGTGAGCAGAAAGATCCCTTCCATGATGGATTACCAGGTGCATATAGAGAAAGACAGCATGTTTAACACGCCCCCGGTATTCCCGGTATATACATCATTACTGACCCTGCAATGGCTTAAGGAGCTGGGCGGTATACCGGCCATTGAAGAAGTGAACGAGAAGAAGGCACAGCTCCTGTATTCAGAGATCGATCTGAATCCACTTTTTAAAGGTTTTGCCGCAAAAGAAGATCGATCGAACATGAATGCCACTTTTACCCTGAGCGACGAAAAACTGAAGGATACCTTTGACAGTATGTGGAAAGAAGCCGGCATTAACGGGCTTAACGGTCACCGTTCTGTTGGTGGTTATAGGGCTTCTATGTATAATGCTCTTTCCTTGGAAAGTGTAGGTGTATTGGTCGATATAATGAGTGACCTGGAGCGAAAAGGCTGATAGGAATCTGTAATAAATAAAATTTAAAAAGAAATGAAAGTACTGGCTAATGACGGAATTTCCTCATCGGGAATTGCTCTGCTAGAGAATGCAGGACATGAAGTGATCACTACCCGGGTTGCCCAGGAACAACTGGCTTCTTATATCAATCAACACAAAATAGACGTGTTACTGGTTCGCAGTGCCACCGAGGTCAGGAAAGAACTTATAGACCAGTGTCCCAGCATTAAACTGGTTGGCCGCGGAGGTGTTGGCATGGACAATATAGATGTAGCCTATGCCGAGGAAAAAAGCATCCACGTAGTAAATACTCCGGCAGCATCCTCCGATTCTGTTGCCGAATTGGTATTTGCCCACCTTTTCGGAGGGGTCAGGTTTTTGCACAATGCCAACAGGGATATGCCCCTGGAAGGGGACAGCAACTTTAAAAAACTCAAGAAATCCTATGCAAAAGGAATAGAACTCCGTGGAAAAACCCTGGGGATTGTAGGTTTTGGTCGCATTGGCCAGGCTACCGCAAAAATAGCCCTGGGCGTAGGCATGAAGGTCATTTATCATGACCCTAATGTAGAAAAGGCAGAGATCACCATTCCCTTTTATGATGGGCAAACAGTATCGTTTCAATTTGAAAGCCTGCCTAAAGAAGATGTGCTGCAACAAGCTGATTTTATCAGCCTCCACCTGCCTTCTCAGAAAGAATATGTTATCGGCAAGGAAGAACTGGAAGCTGCAGGCTCTATAATCGGTATTGTCAATGCTGCCAGGGGTGGTGTCATTGATGAGGTGGCCCTGGTCGATGCCTTAGAAAATGGGAGTGTTTCATTTGCAGGCCTGGATGTCTACGAATCAGAACCATCCCCAGAGGTCAGGATACTGATGCATCCCAATATATCCCTGACACCACATATCGGTGCAGCGACGGAAGAAGCGCAGGACAGGATAGGTCAGCAGTTGGCAGAGCAGATCCTATCGCGATTACAACATTGAAAATATGTTTGGGATTTTTAATAAATTATAAACCTATAAAATTAATAAGGATGGCCGGAATATTAGATCTACTACAAAGCAGTGAAGGAAAACAAATGATACAGGGACTCTCCAGGGAAACCGGGGCACCTGCTCACAAAACTGCAGACGTGCTGAGCATGGCATTACCCTTATTGCTCGGTGGAATGAAGAAGAACGCTACTGATGAAAAGGGGGCGCAAAGCCTTATGAATGCCCTGAATAGCAGTAAGCATGACGGCAGTATTTTAAATAACCTGGGCGGTTTATTTGAAGGGGGTGTCGATGACCATATCCTGAAGGACGGCGCTGGAATTCTGGGTCATGTTTTTGGGAACAAACAAGCCCCTGTGGAACAGGCTTTAAGCCAGAAATCGGGATTGGATACCGCTACTATTGCAAAAATTTTAAAAGTCGCCGCCCCGGTTATTATGGGATACCTGGCTAAGCAAAAATCCAAACATGACGTCAGTGATACCGGGAGTATGAACTCGCTACTAGGCGGACTGCTTGGAGGGCAACCGGAACAAAACCAAAGCTTATTGATGAGCCTGATCGATGCTGATGGCGATGGCAGCGTACTGGATGACGTTGCCGGTATGGTTATGGGCAACAAGAAAAAAGGTGGAGGAATTGGTGGTATGCTCGGTGGATTGTTCGGAAAATAACCCCTGCCGGCTTAACACTCTTTAACAAGACCATTTGCTAACCCAAATGGTTTTTTTGTATCTTATTGTAAAGGAAATAGGAAGGCCATGAAACGAATATTTTTTGTACTGGGATTAATAATGATTAGCATAATGACGCTGGGAAGTTGTGGAGGAACTAAGGATACCGTATCCATTACCGAAGCGGAAAAAGAAGCTTTTCAACAGAAAGAAGGAGACACCCTTAAGATTGCTGACGAAGATACGGAGTATGAAATCATTATTATAGAACCCGGCTTCCAAACCTGGCTGCAAAGTATCGCAAGGCCCGAAGGATATTACAGCCAGACCTTCCTGGAGAACAGGAACAGGATCTACGTGACCAACTGGAACAACCGCGCATTGAATCCCCTGCAGTTTGATACAAATCTCTACCAGATGCAGATTAACTACGAACCTAATATAGATTATGGTTACGAGGTGAATTACAAACTCTACAATTACTTTATCTACTTCCAAAGAAAGTACAACCAGAGACTTGGACCTTTTTTACCAAGGATTTAACCCTTATATTTGCGGCATACTATTAAAAAAATATGCAGGAACTTAAAAAACGTTGGGGGATCAATTCGAACTTTCAACTGGTACTGGTTTTTATCGTATTTGCAATCACCGGATCTTCATCCGTTTACATCGCCAAACCCTTCTTAGCTTTTATCGGTTTGGAGCGAGCCAATTTTTCAGACAGCTGGTGGAGCTCAACCTTCTACTGGACCCTTAGGCTATTACTGATATTCCCATTTTACCAGGTACTGCTTGTAGTATATGGGTGGCTGTTCGGGCAATTCCGGTTTTTCTGGAATTTTGAGAAAAAAATGCTCCACCGGATGGGACTCGGATTTATTCTCAAATAATCGGCAACTCTTAGTGTTAGCTAACAAAACATACCCGCTTAAAGATGCAATGATCAGGATAACTGCCTGTTTGCTATTGGGCTTTTTGTTGCTCCCCTCCTACCTTAAACTGGAACACTCCATTTCCGATCACCAGGAAGTACATTGCAAGGATGGAATATCCCTGCATTTCCATGAAGCCGAATGGGATTGCGAGCTACAGAAATTTAAGTTTTCTGTATTTGTCTATAGTGTTCCCAATGCCATAGTGACCCTTTCAGAATTCATTAAAGGGCAATTATTTTTGCCTGCCTACCTATATACCCCTAATTCCTTAAACCAATACTTTTCTTTAAGAGCACCCCCTATATTTCATAATTAACAAGTCATTTTCAGAGGATTAATCCATCAAAACTTATTAGTTATGAGATTTTATATATGTATAGCTTTCCTGCTATGGGGCTCAATTACTGTAGCACAATACCAAATTAACGGCAAAGTGACTGCCAAGAACGACGGAACCACATTGGAACAGGTTTCTGTTTATTTCCCGCAATTAGAAAAAGGGACCGTTACTGATGAAAATGGTGAATTTACCATCGAAAATCTACCGGCCGGTTCCTATAAACTGATCGCTTCTTACATAGGGTTTAAAACGTATTCTGCCACGGTAGACCTCCCGGGCAACCAGGAGGTAATGGAGATAGCACTACAACCTTCGGCCATAGAGATGGAAGAAGTTATCGTGTCTACCCCCTTTCATAAACTCCAGCGCGAAAATGTAATGAAGGTTGAACAGGCAGGGCTGGCCGAATTGCGAACCAAGGGCAGTATGAACCTTTCTGACGGGATTTCCAATATCCCGGGCGTGGAAAGTGTCTCAACCGGGATTGGTATCGGGAAACCTGTAATCCGAGGATTGAGCGCTAACCGGGTACTGGTCTACACCCAGGGAATCAGGTTAGAGAACCAACAATTTGGAGATGAACATGGGCTGGGCGTCGATGATGCCGGTATAGAAAGTGTAGAGGTCATTAAAGGACCTGCCTCCCTGCTATATGGATCGGATGCTCTTGGTGGAGTTCTGTACCTGAACCCGGAAAAATTCGCAGATGCGGGAAAAATGGAGACCGATGCCAGTACCACTTATTTCGGGAATACGGCTGGCTATTCAGCCAATATCGGAACAAAAATTTCCGGAGAAGCCTGGAAGTACCTGCTGCGTGCTTCGCTGAACAATCACAAGGATTACGAGACCGGTGACGGTCTTTACGTGACCAACAGCAGGTACCGCACTTACGACCTGAAAACGGGGATCGGCTTTCAACAAAAGGGATTTATATCTTCACTCCGGTACAATTACAACCTTGCAGAACTGGGGATTCCTTCCGATATAGACTCAACAAGAGGAAATCGTGACCCGCTGCTACCCAACCAGGAAATAGGTCAGCATATCTTGAGTTCTGTATCAGAGGCTTTCTTTAATAACTCCAGTTTAAAAATGACCCTCGGCTATATTTTCAATGACCGGAAGGAGTTTGAGGATCATGAACATGAAGAAGAGGAAATACCCGGCATGGAAGAGGAAGAAGAAGGAGCGGCATTGCACATGAAGTTGAGCACCTTTAATTACAATTTGCAATACCAGCTTCCCAGGACATCCTCCCTGGAAACTATTATCGGGCTACAGGGAATGAGCCAGACCAACCGGAACTTCGGGGAAGAGATCCTGATCCCTGATGCCACAACCAATGATATCGGCGTCCTGGCAACATCGCACTGGCACCTAAAGAACAACGATCTCCAGTTTGGCCTGCGTTATGACCACAGATCCTTAAAAAGTGAGCGATCCGGAGAACCAGGGCAGGAAGAATTCATCGATGCTGTCAACAGGCAGTTTAACAGCTTTAACGCGGCTCTTGGATGGAGGACCGACATTACTGGATCCATGATCGGAAGGATTAACCTGGCCAGTGGGTTCCGGGCGCCTAATTTGGCAGAATTAACCTCTAACGGGACTCATGAAGGGACAAACCGATATGAAATAGGTGATGCCAACCTGGCCAATGAAAAGAACATACAGGCAGACCTGGCACTGGAATATAAAAACGAACATTTTGAATGGTATGCAAACGGGTTCTATAACCAGGTTTCTGATTATATATTTCTTAGACCCACCGGGGAGCTTCGCGAAGGTGATGCCGTATTTAATTACGAACAGGAGGATGCTTCACTCTATGGAGGAGAAATAGGGTTACATATTCACCCACACCCCTTGGACTGGCTTCACCTGGAGAGCAGTTTTGAATCGGTGATCGGGGAACTGGATAACGGCAATCCATTGCCATTGATCCCGGCCAATAGTTTTACCAATACCCTGAGAGTTGAATTTGAGAAAGGAATTCTTCGTTCCCGGGATAACTATGCCTTTGTTACCCTTAATTCTGTACTGCGACAAGATCGTGTAAGCTCTTTTGAGACAGAGACTCCTGCGTACTCTTTATTGAGCCTGGGCGCCGGAAGTACATTTACTTTGGGGAAAGAACTGCTGCAGGTCAGGATTAGTGCCAACAATTTACTGAACGAAAATTATATCGCTCACCTGTCTCGTTTAAAACCTGACGGTTGGGCTAATATGGGGAGGAACATAAGCCTGGGAGCTACCCTAACCCTCTAGTCCTTAGACTTACCAGACTTACGGAAACCGTAAAAGAACTGGCCAAAGAAACTTTTGGGAACTTCTTCATCTCCCTGGAAACCCAGGGGGATGTTCCCACTATTTTCAGGAATATAGGTAGTGCCGAACAGGTAATCCCATAGACTCAGGCTAATCCCGTAATTTACTCCTGCCTTGCCTTTTGGCAACTCGTATGCGTGGTGGTACAAGTGCATTACAGGGTTATTTATAATATAGCGCAACGGGCCGTAAGACAACTTAATGTTAGAATGGTTTAAATGCCCGATCGCGATAGCTGCAAAATGAACCACGTAAGCCTGTTCCGGCTCAAAGCCACCCAGCAGCATTATACCTAGAGTTTTCAGAGGTTTATATAAAACGTTTTCCATCCAGTGAAAGCGGAAATGTGCGGCAAAGCCCATTTCTTTAACACTGTGGTGGATCTGGTGGAACCGCCATAAAAAATGGTAGCGATGCAGCATGATATGGGTGATCCATTGAAAAAAATCGAGTATCACGAAAAATATCAGCAATTGAGCCCACACCGGGAGCTCCCCGAGAGGTATTAGGGCAATACTCTGCAGGGAAATACCAAGATCTGCCGCTCCAACTTCGATCATACTGTAGATCCCGCCTATCGCAATCGCAAAAACGAAGAAATTAAAGAACATGTAAAAGGCATCCAACCAAAAATCTTTTCGGAATATAGGCTGGTTTTTTCTCCAGGGAAACAGGATCTCCCCTCCCCATACCAATAAGGAAATAAGGATCAGGCCCCAGAAGTAATTCATATACCAGGGTACCTGGAAAAGTATGGACTTCCAGGTCCAGTTGAGGTTGCCGAGAAAGGCATCGTAAAAAGCTTGAAAATATTCTAACATCGGGACTTGATCTGTTTCTGTAATTAGACCGCTTCTACTGTTTTCTGTTTCCGGATAACATAGGTATAGATCCACATCAGGGTGAAGGTTGGAATGATATCCATACCGGGTAAAATCTCTTCTATAAAAGTGACCACCCCGGCGGTCTTACCTGCCTGGCCTTTGTACATCCGGGTCATAAACCAGGCCGCTACCGGAGCCCAGATGATATCGAGGAACATTCCTATCCCCGGTATAAAAAAACTGGCCATCCCGATCAGGTCTAACACTATCCCGGTGTACAGGTGTTTCTTTTTTTGATTCATAGGCATGCGCATTGCTTTCTTACAAATTTAGCAATAAAGATGCCAAAGAGACTATGACAGGTCGGAGCTGATAAGTTTAAGAAATTCGTTCCTGGTTTCAATTTTCTGGAATTGTCCCCGGAACCCGGAAGTTGTGGTGACCGAATTCTGTTTCTGTACCCCGCGCATCATCATACACATATGGGAGGCCTCAATAACTACGGCCACTCCTTTAGGCTTTAGGGTATTATTGATACATTCCAAAATATCATGGGTAAGTCTTTCCTGTACCTGGAGTCGCCTTGCGAAAACATCGACTATCCTCGGAACCTTGCTGAGCCCGACAATATGTCCGTTAGGAATATAAGCCACATGTGCTTTACCGAAGAAAGGAAGCATATGGTGCTCACACAAGGAATACACTTCAATATCCTTAATGATTACCATATCGTCATAATCTTCGGCGAACATTGCTCCCCTCAGGATCTCTTCAGCATTCTGCTTATAGCCCTGGGTCAGGAACATCATGGCTTTAGCTGCACGCTCCGGAGTCTTGATCAGCCCCTCCCGGTCTACATCTTCGCCCAGGTCGGTAATGATCTGCTCAAAATGACTTCTGACCTCGTTGGTCAGTTCTATATTGTACTCTTCTAATTGCCTGTATGGTCCCATGGTCAAAGTATCAGTTTCCGTCATGTTTATACTTTTTCAAATTTTCTTAAACAAATGTACAAACTACAACTGATGTACAATTTTATTTAACGTTTCCTTGAGGAGCAACATGACTTCGGGCAAAATTACAGTTTTTTAATAGAAAGCCCTCCCCCAATAACATTTTGTAGTATTAGGGGTAATCATTACTTTCATCCCCCTAAAAGACACGCATGATCAAGGCTTCCAATATTGAGAAATTCTATGGAGAACTCCAGGTCTTAAAAGGGGTTAACCTGCATATAAGGAAGAAAGAAGTAGTATCTGTAGTAGGAGCTTCCGGAGCCGGGAAGACAACTTTGCTCCAGATCCTTGGCACTCTCGATACACAGAGTAACAGGAAAGACGGGCAATTGATGATCAACGGGGTGGATATCACCTCGTTGAGTGAAAAGGAACTCGCGCGATTCAGGAATGAGAACATCGGTTTTATATTTCAGTTTCACCAGCTATTACCAGAATTTACAGCGCTTGAGAATATCCTGATCCCCGCCCTGATCAAAAAAACACCTAAAGCAGTTGCCGAAAAAAGAGCATTGGAGCTCTTGGAATTCCTCGGTTTAAACCACCGGGTTCACCACAAACCGTCCGAACTTTCCGGGGGAGAACAACAGCGGGTTGCTGTAGCCAGGGCCCTGATCAATAATCCTGCTGTGATTCTTGCCGACGAACCCAGCGGAAACCTGGACTCAGAAAGTGCCGATAAGTTACACCAGCTTTTTTTCAGATTGCGCGACGAATTTGGCCAGACCTTTATCATTGTTACGCATAACGAGGAATTAGCAGCAATGGCCGACAGGACGCTCACTATGGTGGACGGCCAGATCACGGACTGAATCCTTTAAATTCTCCCCCTATCCCCTATCTTTGCGTTCCCTATGAAAAAAAAGGAACTAAAAGATTTCATGGATAACAAGGTGGAACAATACAACCACCCCAAATTCCTGGAAGAAGATCCCATACAGATTCCACATACCTATTCTTCTAAAGAGGATATAGAGATCAGCGCATTTTTAACGGCGACTATAGCCTGGGGCAATCGCAAGAGTATTATTAAAAATGCCAGCAGGATGATGGAGTTGATGGACAATGCACCATCAGAATTTATCCGGATGCACCAGGAATCTGACCTGCAGCAATTACAGCCTTTTGTTCATCGCACCTTTAACGCAAACGATTTTCAAACCTTTGTCCGTGGCTTGAAACACATCTACCAGAACTACGATGGCCTGGAGGGAATATTCCGGGACCATACCGTAGATGACACCCTGCAGCCCGCTATCAGTGTCCTGAAGAAGAAATTCTTTGAAATACCCCATCAAGCCAGAACTACCAAGCACATATCGGATCCACTCAAGGGATCATCTGCCAAACGACTGAATATGTTTTTGCGATGGATGGTCAGACAGGACCAGTGTGGAGTAGATTTTGGAATCTGGCATAGCGTAAAGGCTTCGTCTCTTTCCTGCCCTCTGGATGTACATACCGGGAACGTAGCACGGCACTTAGGGCTAATTAAGAGAAAACAAAACGACGCCAAAGCCCTTGCAGAACTCGATGCGCAGCTGCGGAAATGGGATCCGGCAGATCCTGTAAAATATGATTTTGCATTGTTCGGGCTGGGAGTTTTTGAAGGTTGGGGCGCTCCATGACCCATTCCATTTTTAATTATTTCCTTACTGCGGTACAGGAGTCGGTTAAAACGGATTAATTCATTATTTTAGGCGGACTAATCCAAAACAAACCATGACAAAAAAGAATTTTACTTCCCTGGCCGTCCTGTTTTTCGCTATCGGACTGCTGACTGCCCAGAACAGGAAATTACCCATTGATACGGTTATTACTACAAAACACAGTGTAACCGTTAACGGAAGCTCATTTAATTACACCGCCAAAACAGGCACACAACCTGTATGGGACGAAAAAGGAGAGCCCATTGCTTCCCTCCACTATACCTATTATACCAGGGATAATGTCTCTGACCGGGCATCACGACCACTACTGATTTCTTTTAATGGAGGTCCGGGCTCGGGCAGTGTATGGATGCACCTGGCATATACCGGTCCAAGAGTCCTCAAAATAGATGATGAGGGCTATCCGGTTCAGCCTTACGGCGTGAAAGAAAATCCATTTTCCGTACTGGACGTAACAGATATAGTCTATGTTAACCCTGCCAATACAGGCTATTCCAGGACCATCCCGGAAACAGGGAAAGAAGTGGATCGCGATAAATTTTTCGGTATCAATGCAGATATAGAATACCTGGCCGAATGGTTAAATACCTTCGTCACCAGGAACAACCGCTGGAGATCGCCTAAATATATCGTAGGAGAGAGCTATGGAGGGACCCGTGTAATGGGATTATCCCTGGCCCTACAGAATCAACAATGGATGTACCTGAACGGGGTGATCATGGTCTCACCGGCAGATTACAAGGTAATACGCGTAGGCGGCCCTGTCAGCAGTGCCCTCAACCTCCCATATTTCACAGCTGCGGCCTGGTACCAAAAAGCGCTGTCACCGGAACTGCAACAGCAAGACCTGTTGGATATCTTACCGGAGTCCGAAGAGTATACGATCAACACCCTTATCCCGGCTCTAGCCAAAGGGGGATTCATTCCTGAAGAGGAGCGCAACGCAGTGGCCGAAAAGATGGCATTTTATTCAGGACTGAGTAAGAAAGAAATCCTCAGTCTTAACCTCGATGTCCCTACTAACTATTTCTGGAAATCACTTTTAAGAGATAAAAGTGGTTATACCATCGGGAGACTGGATAGTCGTTACCTGGGGATAGACCGTGAATTGGCGGGAACACGCCCTGATTACTCGGCCGAACTTACCTCTTGGCTACACAGCTTTACCCCTGCTATTAATTATTACCTGCAGGAAGAGCTCAATTTTAAAACGGACATCAAATACAATATGTTCGGGCCCGTTAGACCGTGGAACAACGATGACGACAACACCCGTGATAACCTGAGGCAGGCAATGGCTCAGAACCCTTACCTGAATGTTTTGATACAGTCCGGTTACTACGACGGTGCTACTACTTACTTCAATGCCAAGTATACCATGTGGCAGGTAGACCCAAGCGGGAAGATGAGAGACCGCTTCGAATTTAAAGGATACCGCAGTGGTCATATGATGTACCTGAGAAGAGAAGATCTAAAGAAAGCCAATGATGATATCCGTAATTTCATCAATCGAACCAGTACCCAGGGTAAATCTGCCAAATATTAAATGGAAAGAATGTACAACAGCACAGTCCTTCATGGGCGCAGTAAAAGCAGGAGGATATTCCTCCTGTTTTCACTTTTAATAATTACAAGCGTGAGTAGCTTTGCAAATGACAGTGATAATTCAGATGCCCGGCCTCCTCTTGCAAAGAGCAACCAACCTTTACGTGTAGGGGTTGTAGGACTGGTACACACTCATGTTCATTGGATACTGGGCAGGGAAGAAAAAGGAGATATTACCATAGTAGGTATCGTAGAGCCCAACAGGGAATTGGCAAAGAAATATTCAGAACAACACGGCTTTAGTATGGACCTGGTCTTTGATTCCCTGGAAGAAATGGTTGCCAAGACCGACCCCCAGGCCGTAACCGCCTTTAATACTATATATGACCACCTGGAAACCGTAAAATTCTGTGCCCCCAGGGGAATCCATGTGATGGTAGAAAAGCCACTGGCAGTGAATTACGAACACGCTAAAGAAATGGCCAGCCTGGCAAGAAAGCATAATATTGCGCTCCTGACCAATTATGAAAGTAGTTGGTACCCCAGCGCCCATGAAGCTTACGCTCAACTAAATGGTGCCGGGACCATTGGGACACCCAGGAAAATTGTATTCCACACAGGGCATCAGGGTCCTATAGAGATCGGTGTCAACAGTGAATTCCTGGAGTGGCTGATCGATCCCGTGATGAACGGAGGCGGAGCACTTACAGATTTTGGTTGTTATGGAGCAAATATTAGCACCTGGTTATTAGACGGTAAGACCCCTACTTCCGTAAGCTGTACCACCCAGCAATTTAAACCTGAAAAATATCCTAAAGTGGAAGATGAGGCTACTATTGTACTGACCTACCCGGAAACCCAGGTGATTATTCAGGCCTCCTGGAATTGGCCCCATGCTGTAAAGGATATGGAAATATACGGTACATCGGGTTCACTGCGATGCCCGGATGGTTCAACGATCATCAGCAGGCAGGCAGGAGATAATCCGGAACAACCACTTACAGCGGTTCCCCTCCCGGAAGGAAAAGATGACCCATTTTCCCTCCTGGCAAAAGTGGTGTTGGAACAATACGAACTACCCGCTTATGACCTGAGTAGCCTTGAAAACAACCTTGTAGTGATGCAGATCCTTGAGGCCGCCAAAGTATCAGCACGCACAGGGAAAACAATTCAATGGAGTGAATTTTTTAAGGAAGACTAATGCAACAATCCAACGAACATTTTAAAGAACCACGGAAAACTTTTAAGACGTTAAAAGTGGTTCATTTAATCCTCGTGATCGGAATGTTCGCCTTTACCGTACTTACATATTTTATCCAGGATAATTTGAGATTGGACGCCATGGCGGGCAACAGCCTCGCCATATATCTTATCCCGGTATTGGGATTGGCGGGATACTTTGGCAGTCAGTGGGTATACCGGAAACTCTTGTCTTCTATCAAATCACATCACCCCTTAACTCAGAAACTAACCCGGTTTCAGTCGGCCTCCTACCTACAGTATACATGCCTGGAGATCCCGGCCCTGTTAGCCCTGCTCGCTTACTTGTACGATGGTTTTATTCTTCATCTAGCTATCGCAGCTTTCCTGATCCTCTATATGTATTCCAGGAAACCGACGGTTAAGAAATTGAATGAAGCACTTCCTTTAAGCGCTGAGGAACTTCGGTTATTTGAATAAGAATCTTTATGCGGGCTATGAATAATCTTAATCTGACTATCTTTAATACAACTAAATACACAACGGATGAAGTCATATCTTCTGATAGCGATTCTTATTTGTAGTTTAACCATGGAAACTATACAGGCACAGGATTGGGCACAGCTGGACCACTTCAGGGAGGCCAATATGGATTTAGAGGCGGCAAAAGATAACGAGAACAGGGTGGTCTTTATGGGCAATTCCATTACTATTGGATGGCTGCACGCCATGCCCGAATTTTTTGAGAACAACCCCTATATCAACCGCGGGATCGGGGGGCAGACCACTCCACAGATGCTTGTGCGCTTCAGGCAAGATGTGATCGATCTCCAACCCAAGGTGGTCGTCATCCTGGCGGGCACCAATGACATTGCAGGGAATACGGGCCCATCCTCCCTGAAAATGATCATGGACAATATTGCTTCCATGGCCGAACTTGCACGGGCCAACGACATCGCAGTCGTCCTTTCATCGGTGCTGCCTGCAGAAGATTACCCCTGGAAAAAAGGCATGAAGCCCAATGAAAAGATCCCTGCATTGAACAGCATGATCTCGGAATATGCGACTAAGAACAACTTTATTTACCTGGATTATTTCAAGGCCTTGGCCAACAGTGCGAACGGCATGGATAAATCGCTGGCTACAGACGGAGTACACCCGACGCGGGCGGGATACGAGATCATGGCTCCTTTAGCCAAATCTGCCATTAAAAAAGCACTCTCCCAAGAATAATAACACATGCCGAACCCTGCCCGAGTGTCCATATTGATGCCTTTCAAGGATACGGCAGCGTTTCTTCCTGCATGCCTGGACTCTGTACTAGCCCAGGAATACCAGCATTGGGAATTACTCGCGGTTGATGATCATTCTGAGGATTCCTCTGCGGCCATAGTCGCAAACTATGTCGAGAAAGACGAGCGTATACAACTGTTGCAAAACCTGGGGGAAGGAATAATACACGCCCTCCGGACAGCTTATAGTAAATCTGAAGGATCATTGATTACCCGCATGGATTCGGATGATCTCATGCCGGCAAATAAATTACTTTACATGCAAGGCTTGTTGAGCGCCAAAGGTCCCGGGCACCTGGCCACGGGCCAGGTTCGGTATTTTTCTTCCCGGGGGATCAGCAACGGCTACGCCAGGTATGAGAAATGGCTGAATCGCTTAACGGCCTCCGGATCAAATTTCGAAGAGATTTACAAGGAATGTGCTATCCCCTCCCCCTGCTGGATGGTTTTCCGGCAAGACCTGGACGCCTGTGGTGCTTTTAAAGAAGACAGGTACCCCGAAGATTACGACCTCACCTTCAGGTTTTACCGGGAAAACCTGGTATGTATCCCCTGCAATAAGGTCTTACACCACTGGAGAGACTACGACACCCGAACTTCGAGAACAGATCCTAAATACGCTATGAATTACTTCCTGGAGATAAAGACACATTATTTCCTGGAACTGGATCGTCAACCGGCACGTGCCCTGGCGGTTTGGGGTGCCGGACAAAAAGGAAAGAAAGTGGCAAGACTTTTAAAAAAACGGGGGATTCCCTTCTACTGGTTATGTGACAACCCAAAAAAGATCGGTAAACGTATCTACGGTATCCCTTTGAAACACTACAAATATTTGAGAGAACTCGGAAACCCTCAAAGTATCATCACCGTTGCCAATAGCAAGGCGCAATCCGAGATCCGATCTTTCTTGTCCGGATTGCAACAAGAATCCATGCGTGATTATTACTTTTTCTGCTGATCCTCAGTGGTAAGCTTTAACTATTTATTCCACGCTGTTTCTCCTGTGTCAAAATTCCTATATTTGTCAAATCAAAATTGGGAATGAGCTTTACACATCCGCAACTTCTTTGGGCTTTATTACTG
>JABDLH010000136.1 GCA_013003145.1 Flavobacteriaceae bacterium
TCCAAAATTCCCCCCGTTGTGAGGATTCAGTCCGCCATGTGCAGCTTTCAGGTTACCGACCTGGTATTTACCGTAGGGGTCGCTGAGTGATGTGACATCGGCAGTAATGTCTTTCATACAGATATAGGGATCATTATAGAAATGTTCATCACGACCCCTGTAGATCACCTGGTCTGCGGTAACTGTAGCATATGAAGACTGACCCGGAAGCTGAAGTTTGATCTTATCGAAATCCCAGCTGTCATCATTCAGGGTAGAGCCACCTGCTTCTTTATCCGAAGCGGCCCAATACAGGTAGACCTTTACGAACTCTAAACATCCTGCACCCGGTTCCGGATTCACCAGGTTGGCGCTACTCGAGTTAAAGGTAGTAGCATCACCATCAATATCTACATACACCCCGGTTCCGTCCTGGTTGTCCGTATTTCCGTGGTAAGCATTCGTTGGATGTTGGTTGAGTACATTGTTGGCGATCATCGTCACATCCCCGGAAACAGTTCCGGAGTAACGTGGTTCAAATTTCGTTTTTTCCTGTGCCTGTATTAAGAAGGTGGCACTGAAAAATACCAGGGCGATAAAAAATCGCACCGGGGCGTAGGTAGTTTTTTGCATGGGTCGGTTCTTAATCCGTACTGGAATTAATTGCGGAGGTCTCCCGATGGAAAAATCCATACGGTGAAAAAGCTTGGAGGATAGCGATTGGAATTGAACCAATAGCCTGTTGATCTTGTAAGTAGTTTTGTAATCCATAGCTTCGTCCGTTTTGGGGTTAGACTTTAAGCGTTAATTTCCAGTAGGTTAAACTGTTGTTCAAAGAAATGGCGAATAAGCGGTAATGCCTGAAAAGCAGCGATTAAGGCTGTAAATACTCGATATAGGACCAAAGATTCGTTAAACAGCCTGTTTTTCCCGACATAGGATTTTGGTGGTTTGTAAGAAGGGGTCGATTAACAGCCGGTATAGCGGGATGAAAGGAAGGAGAGAAATTGTGGTCCTGTTAGGTCTGTAAGAATTTGGAAGAATAATTTGGGTTTATTTTAGCAGCTGAGAAGCTTGGCAAAATGGGGCTGAATTGTTTACATTTGAAACAAATAAATATCTACGATGAAGAGTAAGAAGAATAAAGTACAGGAAGCTATTGACGAAAAATTATTAGAAGACAGAAAAGTGTTTCTCTGGGGAATGGTCAACGACGATTCTGCGAAGCATGTCATAGATCGCCTGCTTTATTTAGATATGCAGAATAACAAGGAGATACAGTTGTTTATCAATAGCCCGGGTGGGTATGTAACTTCGGGATTTGCTATCTATGATACTATTACCTCGCTGAAAAGCCCTGTCAGTACCGTTTGCACCGGCCTGGCCGCATCTATGGGTTCTATACTGCTGTCTGTGGGTAAAAAAGGAAGACGATTCATACAGCCGCACGCGAGGGTAATGATCCACCAGCCCAGTGGGGGAGCCCAGGGGCAAGCTTCCAATATAGAGATACAGGCTAGGGAAATCCTTAAAACCAAGGAGATAGGGGCACGTATCCTCGCAGAGAACTGTGGGCAGACCTTTGAAAAGATAATGAAAGACTTTAACCGTGATTATTGGATGGACGCCCAGGAATCTATCGATTATGGAATTGTCGATGGTGTTTGGCAAGAATAAGTCACACCGCACTTAAGAATTAAAAGCCGGGAATTTCCCGGCTTTTTTTATGACCGAAAACGCCCTTAAAAATCCCCGGGGTTTGCAATGATCTTCCGGGCTCGTTCCTGGATCGATTTTAGTTCGTCCGGCTCAATTTTATCGAGCAGGGAAAGCATTAAGGACATTCGTTGATTATCCCGGAAGTAGGATTTTTTTTCTTCGAGGAAGTTCCAGTACAGTGAATTAAAGGGGCATGCATTTTCCCCGGTTTTCTTAGTATGGGCGTAGGTGCACCCGGAACAATAGTTGCCCATTTTATTGATGTAATTGGCACTGCTCACATAGGGTTTTGTGGCCAGTAAGCCCCCATCTGCAAATTGCGACATCCCCCGGGTATTGGTCAGCTCTACCCATTCAATGGCATCGATGTAAACCCCCAGGTACCACTGGTCTACTTCTGCAGGGTCTGTCTGTGTCAGCAGGGCGTAATTCCCGGTGATCATCAGTCGCTGAATATGATGTGCATAGGCCTCTTCCAGGCTTTGTTTTATGGAGTGATGCAGGCAATTCATTTTGGTTTTGGCATCCCAGTAGAATTGGGGCAGGGGATTTCTGTTATCCAACTCGTTCCTATTCGCATAAGAAGGCATTTCTTTCCAATAAATTCCGCGCATATATTCGCGCCATCCTAGTACCTGCCGTACAAATCCTTCTACCTGGGATATGTGGATTTCACTGCTGTTTTCCCTGTAATGGCTTATTACTTTTTCCAGGGTCTCCCCGGGGCCGATCATTTTGCTGTTCAGGGCAAAGGAAATCCGGGAGTGGAAGAGGAATTTTTCCTCGCTGTGCATGGCGTCCTGGTAATCGCCGAAATGCAGCAGGAGGTTCTTGCAGAAATAGTTGAGGACGGAAAGTGCGTCTGCCCTGCTGGTCGGCCAGTTAAATGAGTTGGCATCCACGGTACCAATAGTTTCAATCCCGGCGGCATCAATTTCTTTTAATAGTCCTGAAAGATCTTTTCGGAAACCCCGCTCGTGCGGGATCTCCGGCTCTCCCTTCCACTTTTTACGGTTGCTTTTATCGTAATTCCACTGCCCGCCTTCGGGTTCCTTTCCATCCATCAGTATGTTGTGCTTTTTCCGCATATACCGATAGAAGCTTTCCATCAGCAACTGTTTTTTTCCTTCGAAAAAATCGGCCAGCTCATCCCTGCTGCTCAGGAAATGTTCAGAATCTACCGCTGTGGTCTCAATATCCAGGTTAGCTATGATCTCTTTCAATTGCCGATCCAGGCGATATTCATCAGGAAGCTGGTATTGGAAGCATTCGGCCTTCATTGCCGCGATGGTGTGGTCAATTATGGCTTGCAGTTCCTGTGGATTATCCTGGTCGTTAATCCTGAAATATCGCACACTATGTCCTTTGTCTTCCAACTCCCCGGCAAAATTGCGCATGGATTGGAAGAATCCCAGGACCTTCTGTATATGATGCGTCACATAGTCCGTTTCTTGCCGCATTTCGGCCATGAGGTAGGTAACATTGCTATCCGGCTCCTCGTACCAACTGTGATTAATATTCAACTGGTCTCCCAGGATAAGCCTTAGAATTTTCATATTAACTCTTGCTATATTGTTGGTTCTCCTCCAGGAAATCCTGTTTAAGCCAGAGGCTTCTATAGGATTCGTCCGGGTCATACTGT
>JABDLH010000075.1 GCA_013003145.1 Flavobacteriaceae bacterium
ACAAACGCAAATTCTTCTTCATACACCCAATCGGTCACCCCGTTAATTACGCTATTGATCTTTCCGTCTGTCGTCAGCTGTATAGTTTCTGAAGTATCGAGATCCAGAATATACATGTTGTTTTCAAATACATAGGCAACGCTAGACCCGTCAGGAGAAAGTGAGGGCTCCTGTATCTTTTGGTCCGAGATCCTTGTCAGTTCTTTGCTTTCTACGTCGTATACGTAATAGATCCCAAGCCTGGAATGCCTGAAAATAGGTTCTATCTCTGTTGCCAGAATTACTTTAGATTCATCATTGCTGAACTCATAAGAGGTAAAGAAAGGGATGTCTTTAAAATCGGCCGAATTCACCAGGGTTTCAACCTTTTCCTGGGTTTCGTAATCGTACAAGTCTATGGTGCTGATGCGATCAGATCGGTCAAAATTAAGAACACTGTACTGTTTACCATTATCCATAGACCGGAGAACCTCAAGCCCCTCCGTACTAAAGGTGCCGTCGTAGATCTCTTCGAGGCTTATCTGCTTTTCCTGGCCTATGGCCAGCTGCATTAAAGAAAGACCCAAAAAACAAAAAAGGGGAACTATTTTCATGAATTATCAAAAATTGATTAAAAACTCCCAAGTTTACTAATATTTTCACGAATAAAATAACTTTAAACTCTAAATATGACAAGGAAGCTATTAAGCAGTGACAGGGAATCCCCTCCTGAAAATTTTACACTTTATCCGTATCTTTGAATGCATTAAAGCAAATGGCATGACCCCCCCTATAGAAGGATTTTCCAAGTTATCCAAAGAGGCAAAGATCAATTGGATAGCTGAACGATTTACAGACAATTCCGAGGAAACGAAAAAGATCCTTAAACGCTACTGGAACCAGGATGCAGAGGTGCAGCAATTGCACGATGAATTTATAGAGAACACGATCAGCAATTACTACTTACCCCTGGGTATTGCCCCTAATTTCCTGATCAATGGAAGAATCTATGCCATTCCCATGGCCATTGAAGAAAGTTCTGTGGTCGCCGCCGCGAGTAAAGCGGCGAAATTCTGGTTAGACAGAGGAGGGTTTAAAGCCGAAGTTCTCGGCACGGAGAAGATAGGGCAGGTTCATTTTACCTATGGCGGAGACGCCGAACAACTGGCCACCTTTGTTAAGAGAATCATCCCTGTAATGAAAAGTGATGTGGCAGACCTTACAGCGAAGATGGAAAAGCGGGGCGGCGGAGTGAAGAAGATCGAATTAGTGGATAAGCGCTCGGAACTGCCCGATTATTTCCAATTACACTGCACCTTTGAAACAGCCGATGCCATGGGGGCAAATTTCATTAATTCCTGCCTCGAGCAGTTTGCCCAGACCTTAGAAAGGGAAGCCAAGGACGATAGAGTGGTTTCGGATGAAAATATGGAAGTGATCATGAGCATACTTTCCAATTATGTTCCCGGATGCACTGTTCGGGCCGAGGTATCGTGTAAAATAGATGAATTAGATGAACACGATGATATCTCTCCCGTACAATTCGCAGAGAAAATGGTACAGGCCGTTGCCATTGCCAAAGCGGAGCCCTTCAGAGCCGTAACCCATAATAAAGGCATTATGAACGGCATAGACAGCGTGGTGCTGGCCACAGGTAATGATTTCCGAGCCGTAGAGGCAGGGATACACGCTTATGCCTCCAAAGACGGCAGGTATACCAGCCTGACCCACGCGGCGATAGAAAACGATATATTTAAATTCTGGATAGAGATACCCCTTGCGCTGGGTACCGTGGGAGGCCTTACGGGCTTGCACCCGATGGTTAGACTGTCTCTCGATATCCTGCAGAAGCCATCGGCCAGGCAGTTAATGCAAATTGCAGCGGTAGCGGGGCTCGCCCAAAATTTCGCCGCACTTCGTTCCCTGGTCACCACGGGCATACAGCAGGGACATATGAAGATGCACCTGCTTAACATTCTTAACCAGTTACAAGCCAGCACCCCGGAAAAGACCGCTATTGTACAGCTGTTCCGCGACCAGCAGGTCACGCACAGGGCAGTTGCAGAAGCCTTAGAGAAACTACGTAGCGCTTGATGAAAAAAACCTTCTACAGCCACGGGAAATTGCTGATCACCGGTGAATACGCGGTATTGGATGGCGCTCTTAGTCTTGCCCTCCCTACCCGTTTTGGACAGAGCATGGAAGTGGAAAGAATTAAAGAAAGTATTATCAAGTGGGAAAGTCGCGACACTGAGGACAATACCTGGTTCCAAGCAGATATCCCGCTACCCTTATCGACCCCAGGGAATAATACCGGAAAAGAAACTTCCGAATCACACTCCACATTATTAAAGCTCATTAAAACAGCGGAACAACAGCAGCCTGAATTCTTCGCAAGCGAGACAGGCTTTAAAGTGGTTTGCCACTTGGGGTTTCCACGAGACTGGGGCCTGGGCTCCTCCTCCACTTTGGTCAATAATATTGCACAATGGACCGATACGGACCCGTATCTTCTACTTGCTGAAAGTTTTGGCGGTAGTGGTTATGACATTGCCTGCGCAAGACAGCAATCGCCCCTTCTTTATCAGCGAACAGAGAACAGGCCAATCATAGAAACGGTGGAATTTGATCCGTCATTTTCTGATTCGCTTTATTTTGTTCACCTGAACCAGAAACAAAACAGCCGGGATGGTATTAGAACATACCGGGAAAGTACCGCTGATAAAAGGTCCCTGGTCAAGAAAGTGAGCCAGATAACCCATGCGTTAATTGAAGCGACGCATCTGGATGAATTTGCCTCCTACCTTGAAAAGCATGAGCAGCTCATCTCCAGGGTCATTGGATTACCCATGGTTAAGGAAAAACTATTCCCGGACTATACGGGAAGCATCAAAAGTCTCGGCGCCTGGGGCGGAGATTTTGTGTTGGCAGCCGGTGGCACGGACACTCCTGAATATTTCCGCACCAAGGGTTACCAGACCATTGTTCCCTATCGTGAAATGATCTTATAAAAAAAGGCCCCGATCAACGGGGCCTTTTTTGTTTCTAACCTTTATTCTATTAATAGAATGAAGCGCGGTTATCTTCAATTTCTGCTTTATCCTTAAGCGCATTGTAGACATCTACATTTACACGGTTGGCGTTGTTCGCCTGCAGGCTCCTGGCATAAGTGATATAGTTATCCAACTTAGGTGCTTCTGTTTTGTTGGTCACCTGTATCATAAACACACCGGTCTCTCCAGAGATCAATCCAGATGTAGCTCCCTGCTCCATAGAGAACGCAGTTCCTACTACCATCGGCTCGCGACCTGCTCCGGGAATGGTGGGCGACTTAACTGTCAGGGCAGAAGCAGTGGAGATGGTACTGTTGTTAGCAGATGCTATCGCTTCCATGGTCTTACCCTGGTTAGCTTCCTTGATCATCTCAGCCTTTTTCTTCTTCCTGAGTATAGGCAATACCGTTGCAGAGGCATCCTCTACAGTCATTGTACCTTCTTTATACTTCTCAGTAAGCTGTACCACAGCATAGCCATTGTTAATATTGAATCGCTTGATATCCCCTACTTCTGTGTCCGGGTTAAATGCCCATTGAACAACAGTTCTCTGCGCCCCAAGTCCTGGAAGGTTTTCGTCCATGGCTTTGATCTTATTTACCGGGCGTAAAAGATATCCACTTTCGTTGCTTAGCTCGGTCATAGGCTTATCACCGGAAGTTGCAGCCATTTCAAATTTAGTAGCATCGGTAAACAAGGTATTGATCGTTTCTTCAGAAGCTTCGATAGCCCTGCTCAGGGTTGCTACTTGTACTACATCCTGCTTGTCATCCACTTTTACAATGTGGTAGCCAAACTCGGTTTCAACCAAGCCGATGGTACCCACAGAATTGTCAAAAGCAAAATCGTTGAATTTAGGAGTCATTACTCCCTCCTGGAAATACCCCAGGTCTCCCCCTTGCGGAGCAGAAGGTCCGTCCGAATTGTCACGTGCTAACTCTGCAAACACTGTTCCTTGCTTCTTTGCCTCTGCCAATAGCTCTTCTGCCTTAGCTTCAGCCTCCTCTTGAGTCCTTTGCACATTAGGATTCGCTCTCCGCGCACCTTCATAGGCAATAAGAATGTGGCTTGCCTTAACGCTACCATTAGCTTTTTTATCGACCATCTTGGTAACCTTAAGGGCTCCATTGTCTTTATATGGGCCAAATATCTCACCTACGCCAAGGTTAAAAATGCTATCAGCGAATTGTTGTGGCAAGTCTTTCTTAGCCTTATAAATGGTATCAAATTTAGAATCGGAATTCCTGTCCAGGAAAGCATCGTAATCTGTCGTATTGACAAACCCACGGATGGTATCCGTTCTGTCTTCACTTTCCATATACTCAACCCTATCCTTTAATAAGGCCGTTATATCGTCTTCAATAGATTTTTCGTCCTCTGCAGAAGGCAGCTCCTGGAAGTATACAAACTGTATATCTCTCGCTTTTTCCTGTTTAAAGGATTCCCTGTTTTCTTTGATGTAGGTTTGGATCTCTTTTTTAGAAACCGTTACGCTACTGTCTGCAATTGAAGAGTAAGGTACCCTTACATATTTAATATCCACCTTATTGTTAGAAAGCTGGTAATCCAACTCCCCTTCTTTCAGGGTGGCACCTATCCCGGCTCTGACCAGGTTCAGGTACATTTGCTCTTTAGCTGCCTGAACTATGGCATCTTCATCCTGCAACCACTGCTCGTACTGTGCAGGCGCAGTAGCTTTAAGTTCGGCGATGAATTCACGGAATCGGCGCTCGTCAAAGTTCCCGTTCTCATCCTGGAATTGCGGATTTTGCACAAAAGCAGGGTTTGACCTGATCAAATTAATGATCTGGTCTTTTTCAATGGCAATACCAAGATCTTCGATCTGTTGTTCCAGGATGGTTGTCCTCAATAATTGGTTCCATACACTGTTTACAAGCTGCATACTCGTGGTATTTGGCCCCACCCTTCTGGACAGTCGCTCTACCTGGTTACGAAAAGTTTCGATCGGGATCTCTTCTCCATTGACCTCAGCCACTGTAGACCCGACTTTTCCGTCGGAAAATCCGTCACTGGTAAAAATTCCTGAGATCACGAATGCAAATAATGCAAGTCCGATGATCAGGATCAGGACGGTAGTCCGTTTTCTAATGTTTTCTAATATTGCCATTTTTTGGTGGGTTTAAAATCAGTTGGCGAAAATACCACTTTCCATCAAATAATAAAAGCACTAAAACAGTGGATTCTACAGCCGAGAACTCTAATCCTTATCCAGCACTTCTACGGATACAAGATCTATTTTGTGGTTAGAAGATTCCAGGACGGTAAACATAAAATTTGCAATCCTGATCTGGCTGTCCTGTTCCGGTATTTCCCCGGTCTCATTCACGATGAGGCCCCCAAGAGTTTCGTACTCTTCGCTTTCAGGGAGCTCTAACTTATAATTCTCATTGATGTAATCAATTTCCAGGCGCGCCGCGAATTTGTAAAGGTCATCAGACAACTGCTCTTCATGCAGATCGGTAGAGTCGTGTTCATCTTCAATTTCCCCGAAGAGTTCCTCTACAATATCCTCAACGGTCATCACCCCTGATGTACCCCCGTATTCATCTAACACTACAGCCATACTTTTCCTCTTCTTGGTCAGTACGTTAAGTATTTCCTGTATAAGCATGGTTTCGGGCACGTATTCTACGGGGAGAAGAATAGTTTTGATGGTTTTAGGCTTTTTAAACAACTCGTATGAATGCACATATCCAATGATGTTATCAATTGTGTCCTTAAAAACCAGGATCTTGGAATAACCCGTTTCACTAAATAGTTTAGCCAGGTTTTTTGGGGTCTCATGTAATTCGACCGCCGTGATCTCTGTCCTGGGAACCATTACTTCACGAGCCTTTACCGCTGAAAACTCCAGGGCATTCTGGAAGATCTGTATCTCAGAATCCACTTCATCTGCTTCTTCCACGGTCTCCATCTGTTCCGTAATATAATCCCCCAATTCTATTTTACTGAATGCCAACTGCACATCATCGCCATCAGTTTTAAAGATCGCCTTCAGGATAAAATCGGACACACGGATCACAAAATCCGAAATCAGGGAGAAGAAAAAATAGAAGAAATAAGCCGGGGCTGCCAGGGCTTTTAGAAGTGAATTAGCGTAGATCTGGAAGAGTACTTTGGGCAAAAACTCCGCAGTTACCAAAATGATCACCGTAGATATGATGGTCTGGGTGAGCAAGCTGAAATCGGTCAGAATCAACCTGAGGAAGCCGCCAGCATGTGGTAACATGTCATTGAACCAGGCCATAAGCAATTCGCCCATAAACAGACCGTAGATCACCAGGGCTATATTATTCCCGATGAGCATTGTTGCAATGAATTTAGAAGGTTTATAGGTGAGTTTTGCGAGCACCTTAGCCAAAAAGCCTTCTTGCTTCTTTTCTATCTCAATATGGATCTTGTTCGAGGATATAAAAGCGATCTCCATCCCGGAAAAGAAGGCCGAGAGGAGCAATGAAATAACAATGATAATAATTTGTGTTTCCAAAATGATCAGGGCTTATCCTGCTGTCTGCTTTCAAATTTCTTTCGGTAGTTTCGACGGAACAAAAACATAGCTACGGATACCACCGCAAAGAAAATGAAAATATATGTACCATCCCGGTCAACATTCCAGAGGCTGAAGATTTTGTAAATCGATACAATGGCCACGGCCAGGTAGAGATACTCTGTATACCTAAGAATCTTTATCATGATTGGTTTTCTTTTATGGTCATCAGACCATAGGTTCTATGTGCATTAAAATATTGGAAATCCCTGTCAAAATCCATTCCCTCTCCATCCATCACCGTTCCGTCTTCAGGGTTAGTGTACCGAAACTTCTCCTGGGTGAAGATCCACTCATTATCCCGGTCCCAGAACAATTGGGGAGCCTCGAGCTTTTTACCGTCATGGGTTTCAATAACCACGTTCCCCCTGAGATCGATCAGGTCTGTTGCCGAGTATATAATCGCGTAATCGGCATTGATCACACTTTTATTGTTCTCCTCATCAAAGAATTCTACCTGCAGACCTTCCGGGAAGGTCCTATAGGGAAAGGCAAGGTTATCAAAGTCTTTGCTTACAGGGCTCTCCAGGATAGCGATCACCCTTGAGTTCCCGAGATCCTCCCCTTCTAACGGCTCTTTCGTCTCTGTATAGATAAGGGTAAAATCCCTGGCTACACCTTGAGGATAAACTTCCTCACCGGCTTCTTCACCAACCCGCCTGTAGGTGTCCTGACAGGATATAAAAAGTATTGCCACAGTGAAGACTGTGGCAATGAACTTAAAATTATTTGTTAGCGTTAACCGCATTCTTATAGGTTAGGCACTTTTACGCTACCTCCTACCCAACAGCTAAAACTAACGGTCTTACCGGCCATTCCGGAATTAAAGATGTCTGTTTTAGAAGGTGCTTTTGCATTATAACTGGCAGCCGACTGGTTTGCGGTGCTGCTCAGAGCGGGATCTACCCTTGATGCACGGTTTGCCATATCTGCAGCTTTCCAATAGATAGCCCTCTTTTCAAAAGGCGTACTACCACAATCGTTAGCACTGCTAGCGTACAAATTAGCGATCAAGAGGTACGCTCTACCGTTAGATGGGTTAGCATCGATTGCCTGTTGTGCAAAGTTACGTGCTTCAGACTTACTGGTTCTCCTAACGATGGTTGCAATCTTGTACAGGATATTTGATTTCTTATTCGCGTTAGTTTCTAATTCAACCGCTTTACGGAAATCTTCCAGGGCTCCTTTGTTATCACCTGCTTTCTGCTTCAGTGTACCACCATAAAGGTATGCGCTCGCAGAAGGCTCCAGTGCTAACTGAGCTTCAAAAAGTTTACGGAAAAGTGGATCGTCTGTACACTCTTTGCTAAACATTCTGCCCACAGCTCTCTTCACCCAGCTAACATCATCTTTTTTAGCTTCAAAGTTCTTTGCGTACAATGGGATCAGGTTATCACAATCGGCCAGGCCACCTAATTTAGAATCGATACTGTTGGCAATCTTACCATAAGTCTCGGAGTTATTAGTAGCTACCCTAAGTTGAGACTTCTCACGCCTGGTTAAAGTACCGGCGTCTTCTTTTGGAAGCAACTTAGTGATCTGGTCTGTCAGTTTCTGGTTCTCTTCTTCTAACTTCTCGGTCACATCATCATATGCGTCAAAAACATCCTGTAGTTCTTTTTTACCGGCAGCGTGAAGATCTACCAAGCTAGAAAAGTACAGGTAAAGTGCTTTAGGGTTTTTAAAATTATCCCTATCCTCTTTAAATGCCTTATCGAGCATACTGTGAAGCTCCTCATCAGAGGCCATCTTATTATCGTACTGAACGATCGCCTTATCTATAGCAACTCCGGCCTTACTGTATTTCGCAGGGAAATATTCAAGGCTAGCATCGTACAAAGCCATCAGGTCCTTGATGTACCCATCTTTTTCGGCACCGCTGCTATTATCAATCTTGTGCATTAATATTTTCTCCCCCAGGGAAAAGTTAGCTTTATTAATGGCAGGACAGTTGTCGTAAACCATTTTCCAGGGAGTGTAAGCCGCATCGTAGTTCTTCACCTTGGCATGCTCGGCATAAATGGAGAGATTAGTCATACACTCCGGGTTCTGCGCCTGTGAAAAACCAAAGGTCACAAGCCCAAAAACCGCAATCATCATTGCGTAAAAATCCTTTTTCATCTTAGTCTTCATTTAATGTGGTTAAAATAGTAAATTTTTGTCAATCTATTTGTCTTTTTCGGAACCATCTGTCGCTGAGAGACAATCCTACATTGACTTTAAAATATGTTTCTTCTATCAGGTCAGCTACCGTTGTCCCTCTCCTACCTACTTCAAAACCGAGGTTCAGATTGGAAAACTGGAAGCCCAGCGGTATACCAAGACCAAAAGTTATGCCAAAGTCCTTAATCTCCTTATCACGGATATGCAGACCGCTGTTATTCATTCTAAGACCGGCGCGGTAGGTAATGCGATTGAACACATTGTTAAAAGACGTGTAATCAGGAATATAGAATCCTCCCAGTGACAAACTGGAGGCATCCTGGTAGACCGCTTCTTCTAACTGCACAAATTCGTTCCTGAAGTCGCTCATTGGCTGCAGGGTGTATTCTGCACCGACAAACCAATGCAGATCCTCACCTACCCCAAGACCCAAGGTCGTAGCTGTTGGCACTTTTATCTCGGTTCTTTCAAGTCCCCGGGACGCCAGGTTAACGTCTATAATTTCTATTTCCCTGCCCGTTGTTGCTGAAAACGAACCAATACGTTGATCATTCTCCGAAACCAGGTTAGCCTGGGTGTTGATGCGCAGTGAAGAGAATAAGGTCAGCTTATCTGTAATCTTCGGGCTGTAGGTAGCCCCATAATTAAAATCGTAGCCATTCACCCTGGACTCCCGCAGATCGAGAGTTCCGAATTGCACATCTTCTACCGTTTGTTCACGGCGATCTTCAATTTTTCCAAAATTGAAATTTACAGTGGCTCCAATATGCAGGTTTTTCAACAGTTCGTGCCCAAGGGAGAAGTAAACCTTATTTAAACCGCCTTCACCGGAAAACCGGTTGGTGACTTCCGCGCCATTTCCATTAATACTGTTTCCTATCAAATTGTACCCTACGGAAGAGTATGGCTGCAATCCAAAACCGGCGCCCCATTTAGGGCTTAGGGGAATACCGATAGCGATATAATCCAGGTTAGTAACAGAAGTAGATTCTTCATCGGTGAAGCTCTTAATACGCATCTCTGTGTGTGACAGACCCGCGGTATAAGTGGTTCTCCTCAGTTTCCCATAGGCAGCCGGGTTCTGGAAATTGACATGTATACTATCTGTATACATACCGAGCCTCCCCATCATCTGATTATCTACTGTAGCCGGCGACCTGAGGTCCCCAATTCCGAAGTAAGAGTAAGGTGATACTGTTCCGTCCTGAGCACATACGCCGTACAATGCAAAGCACAGTATTGCAGTTACTATTTTTTTTACCATTTAACGTTTGTTGTATTCCAGTAGATAATTCAAGCCCTCGAGCAGGAATTTAGAATGCGCAAATATGGTATTTTTTAATCGTTTAGACAAAAATTGCCCATCACCCCCTGTTAAAATAACTGTTAAATATGAAAATCTTTCCCGGTATTGAGTGATGATCCCATCTATCTCCTGGCAGATCCCGTTCACCACGCCACTATGAATACAACTGTCCGTGGTGTTACCGATAAAGCCAACCATATCTACTGGTTCTAACAGCGGTAATTTAGCAGTCTGTTGATTCAGTGCCTTGTAACGCATTCGAAGTCCCGGTGAAATAGCACCACCCAGGTACTCCCCGTAATCGTTAACGAGGTCATAGGTAATGCAAGTTCCCGCATCAATAACCAGGGTATTACCATTAGGATTGTGGTAAAATGCAGCTGTGGCTAAGGCCATCCGATCCACCCCCAGTGTTGTTGGTGAAGCATAAGAATTTTTGAACGGCATTTTAAAGGTGTGATCTAAAACGAATACCTTGCAGAAAATGCAGAGAACATTCATTGCTGTCTTGTCAAGGCAGGTCACGGAAGAGACCATGGCATAGCGGATATTCGGGAATTGCTTAAAGACGTTTTTTATCTCCGAAGCAAAATTTTCCATCCCCGTAGTCCGGTAGTCTACCATGGCATTACGGTCATATACAGCAAGTTTCACCTGGGTATTCCCGGCATCGACAATCAGATTCATATTACAAAGATTGTAAAATGATAAAAACGAAATCCATTTTTTTCTTTTTTTGTTTGTAGTTCCTAAATTTGAAAGTATATTTGCCCCCTCTTAAAGCGATATACTTTTAGTTTCGCAAGTAGAAAATTGACGTATTGGTACCTTAGCTCAGTTGGTAGAGCAACGGACTGAAAATCCGTGTGTCCCTGGTTCGATTCCTGGAGGTACCACATTACTCACAAAACCCACTCCACAGGAGTGGGTTTTTTCATTTTCAGGAGCGTGAAAAGCTCGCTTTTCTAAGCGAGTGAAAATGAAAAAAC
>JABDLH010000170.1 GCA_013003145.1 Flavobacteriaceae bacterium
TTGCTCCAAACGACCAGATTTACGAGTATTTCGAGGATGATCAGCTGACCTGGGTCGATGATCTGCCCCTGGTAAACACTTCTTTATTAAAGTTGCTGAAAAAGGCCAAGCCAGATCATTTTGATTCCTATTTCCTGCCCAAGCTGATGAAGGACCAGGAAGACATGGATTTCGCTAAAAAATTACTGGTCAAGACGCTCCTTAATAACGCCTCATTGGTCAAGGAAATTGAAGGCAAAACCCCCAACTGGGATAAGGACCGGATCGCGGAAATTGACGCGGTATTGCTGAAAATGGCGATATCCGAATTACTGAATTTCCCATCCATACCGGAACGTGTTACTATCAATGAATACCTGGAGATCGCAAAGGAGTATTCAACCCCCAAAAGCAGTATTTTCATTAACGGTATACTGGATAAACTGGTTAAAGAATACAAAAGCGAAGGGAAACTTAAGAAAATAGGACGTGGGTTGTTGTAAAAATATTGTGTAATTTTGGCGCTAAATTTAAATCGAGTTGTGATGAAAAAAGTATTTCTAAGCTTGGCCATAGCTTCTGTAATGGTCATGGTTTCCTGTAAAGAGGATGCCTCCAGTAAAGTAAATTCTGATAAGGCCGAAGTTGCTGCCCAAAGGGACGAAGCCGGGAAAAATCTTCCGGTAATGAGCTTTGATAAGCAGGAACATGATTTTGGTGCTATCGAAATGGGGACTCCTCAAGAGACTACCTTCACCTTTACTAATACCGGGAATGCCCCGCTGATCATTACTGACGCAAAGAGTAGCTGTGGATGTACCGTACCTGAGTATCCAAAAAACACGCCGATAGCTCCGGGAGAGTCTGGATCAATGTTGGTGAAGTTTAACGGATCAGGGATGAACCAGGTCACTAAGACTATTACGGTTACTGCCAATACTGCACAAGGATCAGAGATGCTGCGTATCAAGGCATTCGTCAACCCGAAAGACGCAAACGCGGCCCAGGGCCCGATCAAATAATTACGCGAATAATTAAACCAATTAAATACAGACAATGGGTGATATAGGACAGTTTCTTCCTATGATCTTGATCTTCGTGGTGGCATATTTTTTTATGATCCGCCCGCAGATGAAACGTCAGAAAGACGAAAAGAGATTTGTGGAAGCATTGAAAAAAGGAGATAAAATAATTACTAAGAGCGGGATGCACGGGAAGATCGTGGAACTCAATGATAATGATTTTTCGTGTATCATTGAGACCATGGCCGGAAGATTAAAGTACGATCGCTCTGCTATCTCCATGGAGATGAGTAAAAAACTGAACCCTCCCAAGGAAAAAGAGAAATAGACCCGGTACGCCAGGTTAAAAAAAACACCGCCATAGTGCGGTGTTTTTTATTTATGCCCTGTACTTATCGTGCAGCCCGATTCCTTTCCGGATCATGGGCAAACTTTTTTCCAGCCTGTTCCGTTTAGTTTTTTCCTGCTTGGCCGTATCTATGTGTTCACAGTATTCTCGCTGTTTATAAGGGCTCAGTTTTTTAAATGTCGCATTTAACTCTGCATCACTCTCTAATGCTTCCTTTAGCAGGACAGGAATTATGGTTTTTTGGGTACGTTCCGGTTTCCACTCTAATCCCTTTTCCTGGTTTTCAACAGCTTCTTTCATGTATCCCAGTACCGCCGCCTCGTTAATCTGGTCAGCACCGGTAAATTTCCAGTGACGCATGGCCTTCGTCTTTTCCTGCCCTGTCTGTAATACCCCTAAAGGATCTTTAAGGTAAACGCCGTTAAAGAACCAAAGTCCAAAGTGTTCTTTAAATGCCATGATCCCAAAGATGTTCTTACCATTAATGGTATACACAGGTGCACCCCATTTTAGCGTCTCTTCCGCCCCCGCTTTCAGCGCAAGCTCACGCAAATTGCCTATGGCCTCCTTAAAAGGTTGATCATTTTCAAAATAGGCTTCAATTTTTCCGGACTTCTCCATTGCTTAGGATTTCTTAGCAGTAAGTTCGCAAATTCTGACGATAACATCAACAGCTTTCTGCATGCTTTCCAGGGGCACATATTCATATTTGCCATGGAAATTGTGACCGCCTGCAAAGATATTTGGGCAGGGCAGACCCATGTAGCTGAGCTGAGATCCGTCTGTACCTCCGCGGATGGGTTTTATTATTGGGGTGATACCCAGGGATTCCATCGCTTCTTTAGCAGTTTCAACAATATGGAAGACCGGTTCTATCTTTTCTTTCATATTGTAATACTGGTCTTTGATTTCCAGCTCTATAGCATTGTCGTATTTTCGGTTGAGCTCGGCTGTGACCCTTTTTAGTAATTTCTTCCGTTTTTTGAACAAGGTGCTGTCGTGGTCCCTGATGATCATCTGTGCAGAGGCCTGTTCTATATCTCCCGATATACTGCTCAGATGGTAAAAACCTTCCCTGCCGGAGGTGAATTCGGGCACTTCAAATTCGGGTAAACAGCTGATCAATTCGTTCAGGATCCTGCTGGCATTTACCATTTTGCCCTTAGCATAGCCCGGGTGTACGCTTTTCCCTTTTATATGAATCTTTACCCCGGCGGCATTAAAGTTTTCATACTCCAATTCTCCAATTGTGCTGCCGTCCATGGTGTAGGCCCACTGGGCTCCAAAAGCTTTAACATCAAATTTATGGGCACCCCTGCCGATCTCCTCGTCGGGGGTAAAACCAACCCTGACCTTTCCATGTTCAATTTCCGGGTGCTGTATCAAGAATTCCATAGCGGAGACGATCTCGGTAATCCCGGCTTTGTCATCAGCTCCCAGTAAGGTGGTACCATCTGTTACTACCAGGGTCTGTCCTTTGTACCGGAGCATTTCCTCGAAATAAGATGGAGACAGGATGATATTCTTTTCCTTGTTGAGAACGATATCCTTGCCGTCATAATCGCGGATCACCTGGGGATTTACGCCGGCACCTGTAAAGTCAGGGCTGGTGTCAAAATGCGATATAAAACCAATCACAGGAACATCCTTATCAGTAGTGGCTGGCAGCGTGGCCATGATATAAGCGTTTTCATCAATGGTAACATCCTGCATACCTATACGTTGCAGTTCCTCGGCCAGGTAATTAGCCAGGTCCCATTGTTTTGCAGTACTGGGAGTGCTCTCAGATTCCGGGTCGCTCTCAGTATCCATCCTTACATAGGTCAGGAAACGTTCAAGTATATGCTCCATTTGCGTCGTTTTCGTGTAAAGGTATATAATTGGAAGCCTCGGTCAAACAGGGAATATTTTAGGAAATTTCATACAAATTGAACCGCTATATCCTGATAATCACTACCTTTCTTATAAGAACAACCCAAAAAACAAACTATTATGAAGGCAAAAATTACTTTCCTGACTGCATTCCTGTTTCTTATGGGTGCCTTTATACAGGCCCAGGTTTCAGGTACGGTCGTCGACGAAGAAGGAGCCCCCCTCCCGGGTGCTTCGGTAGTGAAACAAGGGACTACCATTGGTACAACAACGGATTTTGACGGTAACTTTACCCTAGACCAAGTGGCGGTGGGAGAAACGATCGTTGTCTCTTATATCGGGTACGAAACTAAGCGTGTCCGGGTCACTGGTACCACTATGACCATCACCCTGACCTCCGGGGTAGCCCTATCCGAAGTGGTTATCGTGGGCTCCAGGAACCCTAACCGTACCGCAACAGAAAGTACGGTACCGGTAGATGTTATCGATGTTAAACAGCTGAGCGATGTTGCTCCCCAGGTGAACCTGAACCAGATCCTGAATTACGTGGCACCCTCTTTTACCTCTAATACCCAGACCATTTCGGATGGTACAGATCATATTGACCCGGCCTCCCTGAGGGGACTCGGTCCGGACCAGGTCCTGGTACTGATCAATGGGAAAAGAAGGCATACTTCCTCACTTATCAACGTAAACGGAACATTTGGTCGGGGTAGTGTAGGTACAGACCTTAATGCCATTCCTGCTGTGGCTATACAGCGGATAGAAGTGCTGAGGGACGGTGCAGCCGCACAATACGGTTCTGATGCCATCGCCGGTGTTATCAACATTGTGCTGAATAAAGAAGTGAACGAGTTACAGGTAACAGCCACTACAGGAGCAAACTTTACCAAGAATGCTAATGACCAGACCGGGGGTGTTGACGGAGAGACCACCAACATCGCTGCCAGTTATGGTTTACCTCTTGGGGATAATGGAGGCTTTGTGACCTTCTCAGGAGATTTTGATGTGCGGGACGATTACAGCCGTATGGAAGAATGGGAAGGCGATATCTTTAACCTTTACAATACCGTTGAACGCTTTGCCCGTGCTGATGGATATGATACATCCCTGCTCCTGGACGATGACGTTAACGATGTTATTCAGTATGCTAACCAGGCCGGGATTAACCTGAACGGGGCATCGACCAAGGCCGAACTCCAGCCTATCCTGTCGGCAGACAATACCTCGGCCGAACTTTCGGCAAGGGGACAGGTCCGCAGCGATTACAATATGAGGGTAGGTCAGTCCTCTTTGAGAGGTGGCCGACTCTTTACCAATTTAGTATTACCCCTGGATGATGCAGGCACAGCCATCTATGCTTTTGGTGGGATCAGTTCACGGACCGGTAATTCTGCCGGGTTCTATCGCTTACCCAACCAGAGCAGGACCTATACACCGGCTTATCCTAACGGGTTCTTACCCGAAATAAACTCTAATATTAAGGATCAATCACTGTCCGCAGGGATACGGGGTAACATAGGAGACTGGGCTGTGGATTTCAGTAATACTTATGGAAAAAATGAATTCCAATATACTATTGGGAATACATTTAATGCCTCCCTGCAGAACGCTTCGCCGACCACTTTTGATGCCGGGGGCTTCTCATTTTTACAGAATACAACCAACCTGGATATTACCCAGTTCTTTGAAGATATATTAAACGGCCTGAATATTGCTTTTGGAGCGGAATATCGCTTTGAAGAATATGAGATCGTAGCAGGCGAAGAAGCTTCATATGCCCAGTACACAGCTAACGGGCAGGTGGTGCGTCTCGCTTCTCAAACCCCTGCACAGGATTTCTTCGGAAATTCCAGGCCGGGAGGATCCCAGGTATTCCCCGGTTTCAGCCCAACCAATGAATTGGCGAGGGGAAGGAGTAGCATAGCGGGGTATTTTGATATTGAAGCCGACTTTTCAGATGACTTCCTGATGAGCTTTGCTACGCGATTTGAGAACTACAGTGACTTTGGTTCAACCATTAATTTTAAATTGGCATCCCGCTTTATAG
>JABDLH010000302.1 GCA_013003145.1 Flavobacteriaceae bacterium
GAATTGCGCTGCAAGAGCAAGAAAGGGGAGTTTGATTCTCCCTTCGTTTCTGCGGGAGCCACCTCCCTTTGCTTAAAGGGAGGAGTAGATAATTACATATCTTTGGGATCATCTACAGAATAAAGACGACTATCAAATATGAAAAAAACCGGGCTGTATTTCGGAACCTTTAATCCAATCCATATCGGCCACCTGGTCATTGCACATTATATGTCCGAATTCACAGACCTTGATGAGGTCTGGTTCGTGGTTACCCCGAAAAGTCCGTTTAAACAAAAGAAGAGCCTTCTCGATAACAACCATCGCTACCAGATGGTGTGTGAAGCAGTACAGGATTACCCTAATCTTCATGTGAGTACGATCGAGTTTGATCTGCCGCAACCCAATTATACAGTAGATACCCTGGTGCACCTGCAGGAAAAATATGGGAAGGAGCACGAATTTTCACTGCTGATGGGAGAGGACAACCTGAAGAGTTTCCATAAATGGAAGAATTACGAGGCGATACTGGAGCAATGTGAGCTATTCGTATATCCCAGGGTATCGGCAGGCGACATCCCGGAACAATTTAAAAAAAGCCCACGTGTACATAAGGTGGATGCCCCTATTATGGAGATCTCTTCCACCTTTATCCGCAAGCAGCATAAGGCGGGGAAAGATATACGCCCCATGCTGCCGGGATCGGTCTACCGTTACATGGACGAGATGAATTTCTACCGCTAAGTCAACAAAAAACGACCTCCACTTAGGTAGAGATCGCTCTTTAGCGTCATGTTGAACGCAACTATGGTCATGCCAGGGGAATGGAAATATTATAGAAATTGGCCGTCTTCGGTCATTTTTACGCGCATGGTTTTATCACCATTCACCAATTTGATCTTATAGCTTTTCTTTACCCCTTTTGTTTCGTGATAATTCACTTTGTAAGTGTCATTGTCCACCTGCCAGTTCGGGAATCGATTCAAAAGGGATTGCTGTATAGCTCTCGGTAAGGCCACATCATTGAAACGTTCTATAGTCCGGGTAACTTCTCCTTTAGGATTGTATACCGCTACGATCTTACCTTCAGGGATGTAAAAGGAAACCGTATAAAAGTCAAAATCGTCTTCATAAAAATTTTGCTGGGTGACATCATAAGCGGCAACCTTACGTTCCAGCATCTGTACCGGGATAGCAGCTTCCGAGTTATCCAACTGGTTGAGGTACTTGTAATTTACCGCCTCTACCACGACTTCTTTCAACTGTTCTGTTTTAATGATCTGGGCATAGGAGTGGCTGGCCAGGCCAAAAGCAATTAAGCCAAGGAGTAACTTTTTCATGATTTAGTATTTAAAGGATTGAAAATTATTTACTGTTATTAATGACTCCAAATTAGGTGGAGCATAACGGTAAGCAAATGATTTTCATCACTTTACAGGCGAGGAGTAGCCTGATGCTGGTCATTGCCCGGGTAAATCATAAAAAAAGGGTAATGACTATCTTCTAGCCATTACCCTTAGGATTCTCATCACTTAAAAGAACTAACTGTTCTTCTCTTCTATAGAAGGAGGAGTAACGGTCTCGTCGTATTCTTTATAATAAAGATCAAGCAAGTTCATGGTTGCATCCATAAGGTCCCTTGTTTCCAACAACAAAGAGAAATACAAGGTAGTATTCTTAGGACTCGATTCCTCGGTACGCGTACGGGCTACCTGGGTCTCAATCTTTTGGGATACCATTTCAAACAGTTCGTGTTTCCCAGCTAAAATCTTCCCGATGCGATCAAAGGAGCGATCATCAAATGCATCCTTGGTAGCAGAAAGTACCTCGTCCAGCTTCTGGTCGATTTCCTTCAGCTCCTTGATCTGGTTATACTTGAGCTTTTTATGGTTATTGTGAACATGTTTATGACTTACCTTGGAAATGTATTCCAGGGATTGGGTCATATCAGTCAGGTAACCGAGGATGTTGATATAGAAATTACTGGCTCCAACGCTACCTTCGTCCAGGTTCTTGATAAAGTAGAAAATACTATCCCTGAGATCTTCAACTTCAGCGGAGAGCTTAGCTACCTGTTTCTTGTTTTTCTTCAAGTGATCCAGGTCTTGCTTGGCCAATCCGTTAATAGAATTGGTAAAGATCTTATTGCTACGCTTAACCACGTTAGAGATATTCTTTGCACTTTCTTCGATCACCCCTTGTATGGAACTACTCTCAGCACGCTGAATACTATCTTCTGCTCTTCCTTCAGAAGACTTCTTCTTATAGGAGATATAGTTTCGGGCTAATAACAGAACAGCAGCAAACAGTAATACAGCAATAGCGGCTCCTTTACCAAAGCTAATAATAGTCAGGATAGTACCAGCAGCCAGGAAGGCGATGATAGCGGTCATAAACCAGCCGCCGATCACATTAAGTACCCCGGCTACCCTGTAGACAGCACTTTCGCTACCCCAGGCACGGTCTGCCAGGGAAGTACCCATAGCGACCATAAAGGTGACGTAAGTTGTAGAAAGGGGTAGTTTATAAGAGGTTGCAATCGAGATCAGGATTCCCGCAACCATCAGGTTAACCGCAGCTCTTACCATGTCAAAAGCAGCTAGCTCATGCTTCTTACCTTTGGTGAGCTTGATCACGGGTTTGTTGAACCTTTTCTCAATTCTCTTCTGTACTGAAACTGGTAGCACGGCAGTGGAATACTGCCCGCTTAGCATGGCAAAACGTACCAGGGAGCGCGACAGGAAATTAGGGTTGAATCGTTCTTTGGCTTCTCCTTCACGAGCCAGGTTGATCTCCGTATCAGCCACATAGCGTGCTTTTTTGGACAACCAAAGGGTAACCACCATAACGAGGCCGGAAAGGAATAATAATACTGTAGGCGTGGGAACCTTAGTTGCCAGGACATTCATACTGAATTCCGTGGCCTCTACTCCGGATGCTGCCCAAGCGACATAAGATTGATAAGCCGCGATAGGTACCCCGATAAAGTTTACCAGGTCGTTCCCGGCAAAAGCCAGTGCAAGGGCAAAGGTACCTACCCCGATAACCACTTTGTAAATATTGATTTTGAAGATATTGACAAGTGCAAGGGATAATAAAAACCAGAATACCAGACTCACTGCAACAATCAGCAATACCTGGCTTTCCAGGAAATTTATGATCTTCATCCCGCCAATAATATCAAAGCTCTGGTCTGCAAAGGGAGTTCCTTTGATCCCTTTCATAAAGATGAAGTAGTTGATGGCAGTCAAGGCCATACCCCCGAATAAAGCACCTACCCACTTTGCTTTTCGCTCAAAGTCGAAGGTCAGCAAAAGTCGTGATACCCATTGGACCATTGCCCCAATGGTAAAAGCTACCACCACCGAGAGCAGTATCCCGGAGATGATCTCAGTAGCTTTTTCGGTATTGATGTAATCTACCACCTGCCCAAGGGTCCCGCCGTCAGCAAAGATCTTGATCATGGACATGGCTACCGCTGCTCCCAGTAATTCGAATACTATAGAAACCGTGGTCGATGTTGGCAGCCCCAGGGTGTTGAAAAAGTCCAACAGTAAAATATCTGTGATCATAACGGCCATGAAAATGAACATGATCTCGTTAAAATAGAACTCACCCGGGTTAAATATTCCTTTCCTGGCTACTTCCATCATACCACTGGAGAAGATAGCACCACAAGCGATTCCCACACTGGCTACGATCATAATGGTCCTGAAAGAAATGGCTTTAGAGCCGATGGCGGAATTCAGGAAGTTTACGGCATCATTACTGACACCAACAACCAAGTCAGCAATAGCCAGGGCCGCAAGTGCGATAACGATTAATAAATAAATATTGTCCATAGTATCAAAAAATCAGTTTGCAAATATCTTAAGTGAATCGACTTGTTATGTTACCTAAAGGTTATTTTAGAAATGAATATCAAATTGAAGACGGTACATCAGTTCGTCATTATCCCCGTCTGCAGACAGGTAGCTTAAATCGGTCTGTACCTTCAACTTATGTCCTACAATATAACGAGAAAGTCCCAATGTGTATTGAGAAATGGGCTGTACTCCGGTGATCTGTTCATCGAGGTCGATGTTCGTATATCTCCCGGTAACTTCCCAGTTAGAAGGGAAGAGGTAACCGGCCTGCAGGTTAAGTCCGTCACCAACCGCTACTACGTCCCCTGTAGGGCTGCCATCAGAGTTTACCGCTATGGGGTTGGCGGCGGTACGATCCGCGTATTCACCCATAAAACTGAAGCCGTTGTACTTAAACATGGTATCTATAAACAGGGTGTTGATATCCGTGCTATACAGCCCGGTATCGGTATCCATGTAGGAACCCAGGTTACTCCGGGTCCTTACGGCATCCTGGTTGATGTCATAGGTGGCAGCAAGCATCCACTTTGGACTTTCTTCCCGCTTTAAGTCACTACCGCTGTAATCCCCTTTACTTTCAAATTCTCCGAAGGGAAGTAATTCCAGGCGCGCTGTGAATTGGTGACCTCCCTCGTTCCCGGTAGTCACGTTCCTTCCTTCTCCCTGGGAAATGGCCAGTTTTTCACGGACCAGGAATTTATCTGATAAATAAGTGTGGTGCCTGAGTTGAATACCCAGGTCACGGTCTATATTAAAACGGCTGTTAAGCAGGGAACGGTCTACAAGGGAAAGATTTCCTGAAGAAATAACACGCTCAATATTCCCGGGAAGTTTGGTCTGACCTACCCAGAGTTCAAAATTTTCGTAGAAATTCCACATTATTACGGCGTCCAGGATGTATCGTGGAGCGTTACTGGTATACTGTGAAGCCCCGGAAATATCCCTGTTAGATAATCCGAGCTCTATTTTGTATTTCAGTTTAGGGCTGTAGGCGAAACCGTCAAATTTGAGTCGCGCACGGCGTACCAGGAAACTGGATTCGGTGTCGCTAAAATCGCCCTCCTCGTTCTCATCTAGGTTCGCGATCGCCAGGAATTGCATCCTGGTACCGATCTTCATGGTCCAGGTACTGTCTTTTCCTACCAGGTTGAATAGTCCTTTCCCGAAGGCGGGGGAATTGGTTTCCTGTGCATGAATGCCCGTAACGAGCAATACCAGGCACAGGCATAATGTTTTGATTTTCATTATCCTATCAGTTTTTGTCGCTGCAAATAACTGATTTTAATGTTAAGAAAATGTATCCTAAAGATTAATAAAGGGAAATAAAAAAGACCGCCTGGCCCGGGCGGTCTTGAGCATTTCTACAATTAATGTTGACAAAAACTAATAATGGATATGAAACGCTTAAGGATTGTATTTAAATACGGGGTAAAGATGAGGCTTAAGCGTGTCTTTAGTGTAATTGAATTATTAAATAATCATTAAAAACAATTTTAATGAGCTGTATAACTGTTTGTAAAACAATACTTAAAGCTTGCTATGTAAATTTAATGTTAAGAAAATGAATATTTAAGGTTAAAATCCGTTATCTTTACATAAGTAACCCTCATATAGTTATTAGTCATGAAAAAGCTGATTGCCCTCTGCACCATTTGTTTAGTAGTCAATTTTGGATTCTCCCAGGAGAAAAAGGAAGTGAAAGTAAATAAGGATAAAAACCTTGTGGAGGTTGTGTATTACCACGATAATGGTGAAATCAGCCAGATGGGGACTTATAATTTTAAGGGTGAATTACATGGCAAATGGACGAGTTTCGATGAGCAAGGAAATAAAAGTTCTATCGGGACCTATGAAAACGGGGTGAAAACCGGGAAATGGTTCTTCTGGGGCCAGGATAAATTAAGAGAAGTCGATTTTGATAATAACGCCATCGCCAGTGTACAGGAATGGAGCAATTCCTCACAATTGGTGATCCGGGATTAAATAAGAACAAGATATAATTGAAAAAGCCCCTAATTGAGGGGCTTTTTTTATGGTACTAAGTTTTATTAATTATTCTACCACCCAAGCAAATGCCTCGGCGGAAACCTGGGTTCCCCCGGAGTAATCACCGTCTGCAACAGCATCCTGCCCGTCTATTTGCACATTAGCGAGCGCTCCTCCATCCCTCATGTCTACGATAGTAGCATAGCCTTCCAGGTACAGGTTAGTAATCGTTGCACCGGATTCCTTTTTAAACTGTAGTGCGGTTCCATTCTCGGTAGAAATTGCCGTAAAGTTGGTAAGGGTAGGGTTACCGTTTATACCATCTGCCTCTACTGCGGTAGAGAAACCCTGAATGGTATGCATAACCCTTGTATTAGTCAGGGACCCGTTCCATCCCTCGGTCCAGTCAACCGCATCATCTTCGTTATTTTTCAGGTAAAAATTTGAAGCACTTACCGTTCCTCCAAAGAATTCAACCCCGTCATCTGTCCCATTAAGGATGGCGACATTATCAATTGTGGTTCCTGATCCAACCGCATAGAGGGTTAATCCATTGTATTGCGATTCTGCATTGATCTGGGCACCGGCGTAGTTGATCACCAGGTAGCTGATAGATCCGGAATTATCTTCATTATTGTTTCCTCCGTAAGTGAAACCACCTACTTCAGCCACGGCATCAACTCCTTCGGTAGTTTCCGCGTCTCCTAGGATCACAAGGCCTCCCCAGTCACCGGGCATACGATTGGTAGAACTCATCACAACAGGATCTTGTTCTGTTCCCTGTATGTCGATCTGGGCGCCTTTCTTCACCACGATATAGGTGTCTGTAGAAGCACCACCATCAGCGTCTGCAATAATGTTAGTTCCTGCGGGTATCGTCAGTTTCGCCGGGGCCTCAACACTCATGCTGCCGCTTAGACGGTAGATCTTATTGGCGTCCAGGGTCAAATCTGCAGTTACCGAAGAGGGTAGGGCCTCTGTCTGAACATCAATATTTGAACCTACCCAGGCAAAGGTTGATATATTTACGGTTGCATCCTCCAAATAGGTCTTCGTAGGATCGGCATCCTGCCCTTCGATCTGGATATTCGCCAGAGGTCCGTTATCCCTCATGTCTACAGACCTAACATACCCGGTTAAAGAAAGACCGGTGATGGTAGCTCCTGATTCTTTTTTGAACTGCAGTGCTGTTCCGCCTTCAGTGGATACAGCGGTAAGGTTGACAATGCTTGGATTATTGTTCACTCCATCCGCCTCTACCACAGTTGAGAATCCGGCTATAGTGTGCAATACGTAGGCATTGGTAACGGTCCCATTCCATCCTTCGGTCCAGTCTATGGCATCGTCCTCGTTATTCTCCAGGTAAAGGTTGGTTACGCTCACAGCTCCGCCGAAAAATTCGACTCCGTCGTCCGTGCCATTCAGGATCCCCACATTATTGATGCTTGTTCCTGAACCTACGGCATAAAGGGTGAGCCCGTTATATTGTGATTCGGCATTGATCTGTGCCCCGGCATTTTCTATAACCAGGTAACTGATGCTTCCCGAACTGTCCTCGTTGTCTGATCCTCCGTAGACGATTCCACCAACTTCGGCTACAGCATCCACGCCTTCGGTGGTTACCCCGTTCCCGGCGATGACCAATCCACCCCAATCCCCGGCTTGACCGTTCTGGGACGTCATGACCACTGGGTTACTGGCGGTACCTTCAATATTGATGGTCGCTCCTTTTTGTACCACGATGTATTTGTCCGTACCTGTCTGGGAATTAATTGTAGTTCCCGCAGGAATGGTCAGTGTAACTCCTGATGCTATACTGTAGGTGCCGGTAAGTGTATAGGTCTGGGACGCATCCAGGGTGCGATCTTCGTCCTGGCTGCCATTTAAATTGGTACTGTCTTCAGAAGTACAGCTGTTAGCGCAAGTGCCTCCGCAGTCCACACCGGTTTCGCTTCCGTTCTGTATCCCGTCGGAACAAGTGGCCTGGGTTACGGGATCTACCGTAGTGTCGTCACTGCTGCAGCTAGTAAGTGCAATGGCACCCAATAGGGTTAAGGCCAGGGCT
>JABDLH010000178.1 GCA_013003145.1 Flavobacteriaceae bacterium
CTATAATAAATCCTTGAGCAGATGATGGACGAACTCGATTTATTGAAAAAGGATTGGCAGAAGAAAGAGACCGAACTGCCGAGGCTCAGTTATGAAGAAATTTACCGCATGACCTGGAAAAGATCCTCGTCTATCGTAAAATGGATCTTCTATATCAGCCTGATGGAATTCTTTTTCTGGACAGCCATTAACGTGGTATTTACCGATGCAGAGGCTTGGGAGATGATCAAGAAGATGCATCTTTACGAGTTCACCATAGTGATGACCACCCTCAGCTATATCATCCTTATATTCTTTATTTATAAGTTTTACACCAATTACAGGCAGATTTCGTTTACAGATTCATCCCGGGAGCTGATGAAAGCCATACTGAAGGTAAAGCGAACCGTTACCCAGTATGTCTGGTTTAACATCGCAATATTCGCCATTTCCCTGGTGACCAGTATTTATGGAAGTCTGCGTTTTGGTCCCGATGGAGAAAAATTAGTTTCGGCCGCCAACGAGGCCGGGAACGAGGCCCTTTTCTGGCTGCTCATCATTGGGATGATGATACTCTTCGTGGTGGTTTTCGTCACCCTGCTCTGGCTTTTCTACAAACTGCTCTACGGGCTTTTACTAAGCCGTCTCAGGAAGAATTATAAGGAATTAGAAGAGATCGATGTCTAGGAACTGGGTGCCCTGAACCGCCTTTTCTGGTTTTCTTCCTCGTAGGCCAAAAGTTCTTCCTTCGGAATCACTTTCAGGAATGAAGAATGTTGCTCTATGGCGTATTCCAGTTTTTCAATAATGGAATCGACCGATTCGTTTTCGTAATCGATTTCCAGGGGTTCTTTAATAACCATAGACTGAAGAATACCCTTCTTTTTAACGCGTAAGCCTTTTTTATCAAAAGAACGCCTGAAGCCGTCTATCACCACGGGAACTACTACCGGTTTGTATCGTTTGATGATATGGGCAGTTCCTTTCCTGAGTGGTTTCCACGGGGTGGTCGTCCCTTGTGGAAAGGTGATCACCCAACCGTCATTCAAGGCAGTACCTATGTTGGTGATATCACTCATCTTCACCTGGCGGTTCACATCCTTCCCCTCTGCCCTCCAGGTTCGCTGTATACTTACAGAGCCCGCATAAGCCATTACTTTGGTCAGCATGCTCTTTTTCATGGTTTCTGCGGCCGCCACATAATAGACGTTTAGTTTTGGATTCCACAGGTAGCCCACGTTTTTGATAGAATCTATCCTGCCGCTTAAACTGGCGTTAAAGACATGGAACATTGCCACCACATCGGCAAAATAGGTCTGGTGGTTACTGACAAAGAGAACGTTCCTTTCCGGTAGGGAACGAATAATGTCTGAACCCTCTATCTCCAGTTTGTTGAACCCTTTGTAGCGCTGGTGAGTAACGACGCCCATGATGCGGATCAACCATTTCTTAATGAAGAGTATATGCCCGAATGGATTTTTTTTGAATAGCCCCATAGTCTACAAAAATACAAATAAAGCCTTATAGCGACTGTTTAAAAAGTTCCTTTATCTCGCTCAACATCATGGCTGTCGCTCCCCAAACCGTATAACCATTTAATATAAAGGCAGGTACAGCGATGCTACTGGCATATGATGTGGTCATAATTTTATGCTTTACGATACTCTCATCCATGAATTGGTTCAGGGAAACTTCTACCAGGGCGGCAACTTCAGTCGTGTCTACGATGAATGGCCGGGCTTCGTGGTAAAGGCCTATATAGGGTTGAACTTCAAAATTACTGGGAGGTATGTATAATTGACTTAATTCCCGGACAACGGTGACCTGGCTGGGCGGCACCCCCACCTCTTCCTCTGTCTCCCTTAAGGCTGTATGCAATAGGTTTTCATCGGTGTCTTCCTGTTTACCTCCCGGAAAACCGATCTGGTTAGAATGTACGCCGGGATATGTATTCCTGAGAATCAGCAGCAGGTGTGTTTCCCTGTTCGCTTTAGGATAAAAGAGGGCCATTACCCCGGCTTTCCGTGGCGCTATGTCTTTACGAACCAACTTTTTGAGCGCATCCAGGCGTTCCATGGGCGCCATTTTATAATGAGATTCCACCCCCGGAAGTTCCAGTTTTTTTATTTTTGATACTTCTTGTGTAAAAAGAGAAAAATCCATGCGTACTATTCCTATCACCCTTACTGCAATATTAGCATTATTTTTATTAGTGCACTGTAAGCCCGATCCCAAGGAGAGCGGGAATAATAAACCGGTGGTAAGCCAGGAAAAAGACAGTACCACAACAGTATCAGAACCGAAAGAGGGAGATGAAGAAATTGAAAAGGAAATGCCCAAAGACACCTTTCAATTAACGGAAGAGAATGCAATCGATTTCTTCTTCAATTACCAGAAAGATCTGAAGGTTGATAAGGTGAGGATGACCACCAGCATGGGGGCCTTTACTATTCAGCTCTATGACAATGTCCCTTATCACAAGGCTAATTTCATCTACCTTACCCGCCAGGGATATTTTAATAACACCATGTTCCACAGGGTAGTTAAGGATTTCATCATACAGGGGGGTAACGCGGATAACAAGGAAACGGCTCAAAAGCGATCAGAAATCGGCCGATACCTTCTTCCCCCGGACACCCGTAAAGGTCACAGCCATCACCGGGGTACGGTCTCCATGCCCAGCAGCGAGATCAATAATCCGCATATGCTGGCATCACCTTACGAATTTTTTATCGTGGTCACTGATCCCGGGTCCTACCATCTGGATGGGGAGTATACTCCCTTTGGCAGGGTGATCAGCGGGATGGATGTAGTGGATGCCATCAACCAGGTACCCGTAGATGACGGGGACTGGCCCTCGCAGAATGTCTACATCCTTAAAGCAGAAGTCATTCGTTAAGCCTCGTCCCTGTAAACCGAGAAAAGCCGGATATTAAAACGTACGGCCAATAAACGTATGCTGATGACCAGGAGAATACCGGCCATGTAGGCGTACTC
>JABDLH010000179.1 GCA_013003145.1 Flavobacteriaceae bacterium
TTGCCATCGCGTTCGGTGTCCAGGCGAAAACCGTCTGTATTCCATACCCCGTAGTCATCAGCTTCAAAGTCAGAGATATCCACATCGGCATTGGTATTGTAGGCGCCGTAGCTCACAACACCGGACACTCCTTCTGTACGATCTTTTAAAACAATGTTGATTACCCCGGCAATAGCGTCTGATCCGTATTGTGCCGACGCACCGTCACGAAGAATCTCTATACGCTTAATCGCCGCTGCGGGGATAGCGTTCAGGTCTGTTCCAGTGTTACCACGTCCACGGGTACCAAAGATGTTGATAAGCGATGACTGGTGCCTTCTTTTCCCGTTGATCAGCACTAGTGTCTGGTCTGGCCCAAGTCCTCGCAAAGTGGCCGGGTCTATATGATCAGCACCGTCAGATCCTGACTGTTTATTGGCGTTAAAGGAGGGAGCTGCATATTGCAACAGTTCATTCACTTCTATACGTCCACTCTGAGTGGTGACCTCGGCCACATCGATCACATCGACCGGGACAGCCGTATCGGTCGATGTCCTTTTAGGACTCCTGGAGCCAACGATCTGGACCTCATCCAGGGCAACACCTTCGGTGAGTATGACATCAATGGTACTGCGATTATTGACGGGCTCTTCCAGAGTGTTAAACCCAATATAGCTGAATACGAGAATATCATCCCCGTCTGCATCAATACTATAGGCTCCGTCAAAGTCGGTCGTAGTCCCGCGTGTCGTACCTTGTACTACTATATTAACCCCGACCATGGGTTCCCCTGCATCATCTTTAACTGTTCCTGAAACATTCTCCTGGGCCGTGAGGGAGGAAATGGCCGAAAGGAAACTTAATAGAAACAAAAACTGAATCTTCATATATAAAACGTTAATTGGTTAAGTGGTTAAAATAGTAAAATTCCTTAAGTAAGGATAGATAACTGTATTAATCACAAGAAGCACTATATTTGCGCCGTTAAAAAAATCCCTTAATGAAAGCAGGAATCGTAGGATTGCCCAACGTGGGTAAATCAACCCTTTTTAATTGTTTATCGAACGCCAAGGCCCAGAGTGCCAATTTTCCATTTTGCACCATAGAACCGAATATCGGGGTGGTGAATGTACCGGACCCGAGACTGGAGAAGCTGGAATCCCTGGTGAACCCGGAGAGGGTTGTACCTGCGACGGTAGAGATCGTAGATATTGCAGGTTTGGTAAAAGGAGCCAGCAAGGGTGAAGGATTGGGGAATCAATTTCTTGGGAATATCCGGGAAACTGATGCGATTCTCCATGTTTTGAGATGTTTTGAGGATGATAACGTGGTTCACGTAGATGGTTCTGTAGACCCGATAAGGGACAAGGAGACCATTGATATGGAGTTGCAGTTAAAAGACCTGGAGACTGTAGAAAAGAAACTGGAAAAAGTGGCCCGTGTAGCAAAGACCGGGAACAAGGATGCACAAAAAGAACAGCTTGTCCTCCAGCAGTTGAAAACAGGCCTGGAAGCAGGAAAGAGCATCCGTGCTATTGCTTTAAGTGATGAGGACAGGGAAGAATTTGTAAAACCGTTACAGCTGATCACAGGGAAACCGGTACTTTACGTCTGCAATGTAGATGAAGGTTCTGCGGTTAATGGAAATGCTTACGTGGATAAGGTTAAGGCAGCAGTGGCTGATGAGAATGCAGAGGTTATTGTTCTTGCCGTGGGTACAGAAGCTGATATAACCGAATTGGAAACTTATGAAGAGCGGCAGATGTTCCTGGATGACCTGGGGCTGACAGAACCGGGTTCGGCAAAACTGATCCGTTCTGCATATTCCCTGCTTAATCTTCAGACCTACTTTACGGCAGGTGTTAAGGAGGTGCGGGCCTGGACCATTCCAACCGAGGCCAGTGCTCCACAGGCAGCCGGGGTGATTCATACTGATTTTGAAAAAGGATTTATCCGGGCCGAGGTTATCGCTTATGATGATTATGTACATTATGGCAGCGAAGCTAAAGTGAAGGAAGCAGGAAAAATGCGGGTAGAGGGTAAGGAGTATAAAGTTAAGGACGGTGATGTGATGAATTTCCGTTTTAACGTATAGGGCACGTTGCCTGATCGATTATCTGACACTCAGATTAAATGAAGCTTTACCCGTGCCTATCAACAAATAGCGCAGGCATTGTTAATTACTTTAATTTTGATTATTCCCCCGAAATTTTATATTAGCGGGGTTAACCCCCTTAAACATGTCGGATACCCAGTATACAGAAGATAACATACGGTCATTAGACTGGAAAGAACACATCCGGATGCGTCCCGGGATGTACATCGGGAAACTCGGTGATGGATCATCAGCTGATGACGGAATCTATATCCTCTTAAAAGAGGTCATTGATAACTGTATCGATGAATTTGTTATGGGTGCCGGGAAGACCATTGATATTTCTATCAATGGCGACAAAGTTACCGTTAGGGATTACGGGCGGGGAATTCCCTTGGGGAAAGTGGTGGATGTAGTTTCCAAGATGAATACCGGTGGAAAGTACGATACCAGGGCATTTAAAAAATCGGTTGGTCTTAATGGTGTAGGTACCAAAGCGGTCAACGCGCTTTCTTCATACTTCAAAGTTGAGTCCACAAGGGATGGAAAATCCAAATCGGCAGAATTCAGCCAGGGCGATCTGCAGGATGAGGAGATGTTGGAGGAGACTTCTCGCAGGAGAGGGACCAAAGTGATGTTCTGCCCGGACGAGTCCATTTTTAAAAAATACAAATACCGGAACGAGTATGTGGAACGCATGCTCAAGAATTATGTTTACCTGAACCCGGGACTTACCATTATTTTTAACGGTGAAAAGTTCTACTCGGAAAACGGGCTGAAAGACCTGTTGGAAGACAATAACAGTGAATCAGATCTTTTATACCCTATAATCCACCTGAGAGGAAATGATATCGAGGTTGCCCTGACCCACAGTCGGACGCAATACAGCGAAGAATATCACTCCTTTGTCAATGGGCAGAATACTACGCAAGGTGGTACCCACCAGGCAGCCTTCCGGGAGGCTATCGTAAAAACTTTCCGCGATTTCTACGGGAAGAATTACGAGGCATCCGATATCCGGAAGTCGATTATCGCAGCTATTTCCATTAAAGTGATGGAGCCCGTATTTGAAAGCCAGACTAAAACCAAGCTGGGATCAACGGATATGGGAGGTAAGCTGCCCACGGTAAGGACATATATCAATGATTTTATCGGGAAGCAGCTGGATAACTACCTGCATAAGAACCCGGAAACGGCTGAAAAGATTCAGCGGAAGATCATGCAGGCGGAAAAGGAGCGGAAAGAATTATCCGGGATTAGGAAACTGGCCCGGGACCGTGCAAAGAAAGCCAGCCTTCACAATAAGAAATTAAGAGATTGCCGGGTGCACCTCGGGGATATGAAGAACGATAGACGACTGGAGACCACCCTCTTTATTACGGAAGGGGACTCCGCATCCGGTTCTATCACTAAATCCAGGGATGTAAATACCCAGGCTGTATTCAGTTTAAGGGGGAAGCCTTTGAATTCCTTTGGCATGTCTAAGAAGATCGTCTATGAGAACGAGGAATTCAATTTGCTGCAGGCAGCCCTGAATATCGAGGATTCCATGGAAGATCTTCGCTACAATAATATTGTGATCGCCACCGATGCCGATGTGGACGGAATGCACATCCGGTTATTACTGATCACCTTCTTCTTGCAGTTCTTCCCGGAACTGATAAAAGAAAACCATTTGTATATACTGCAGACACCCCTCTTCAGGGTAAGAAATAAGAAAGAAACGATCTATTGCTACAGCGAAGATGAAAAACGGGAGGCCATTCAAAAACTGACCGGCAAAGCGGAGATTACCCGATTTAAGGGGTTAGGAGAAATCTCCCCGGACGAATTCCAGCATTTTATCGGAGACGATATCCGCCTGGAACCCGTGATGCTGGACAGGGCACTTTCCATCGAAGAATTATTGAAATTCTACATGGGTAAAAATACCCCGGACCGGCAGGAATTCATCATAGAAAACCTTAAAGTAGAAGTAGATCTAGTAGAAGAAAACCAACTATAAATCAAATAAATACGATTCTCATTGAATGGAAGAGAATGAGGGAGTAAACGAACATCAAGAAGATTCACAGGATAACTCGCAAGACAGCCTGACGCGGGTGACCGGCATGTACAAAAATTGGTTCCTGGATTACGCTTCCTACGTGATCCTGGAGCGAGCGGTGCCTGCAATAGAAGATGGATTTAAACCGGTGCAGCGCCGGATCATGCATGCACTTAAGGAACTGGATGATGGCCGCTATAACAAGGTAGCTAATGTTGTCGGGCACACTATGCAGTACCACCCGCATGGCGATGCCAGTATAGCAGATGCCATGGTGCAGATAGGTCAGAAAGACCTGCTAATAGACACCCAGGGAAACTGGGGTAATATACTGACCGGTGACGGTGCTGCAGCTTCACGATATATCG